>NZ_MCTY01000047.1:0-59320 GCF_002873635.1 Shewanella sp. 10N.286.52.B9 | reverse complement strand
AAGAGGCTTTAATTGAAGAGACTTTAATTGAAGAGACTTTAGCTGAAGTTGAGCCGATTGCTGAAGACTCTGAAGCATCAGTGGGCTCTATTGATGATATCGACGAGAGTGAATTTGAAGCCTTACTCGATGCACTTCATGGCGCAGGAAACAGTCCTACCTCTAATTCAACAAAAGACCTTATTGATGATACCTCGAGTGCTTCAGTCGCTAATGGTGACACTGCTGTTGCCAGTGATGAAATCAGTGATGATGAGTTTGAAGCCTTACTGGATGAATTGCACGGCGCTGGTAGTTTTAAAGCCGCGAGTACCCCAATTGCAGAAGTAAAACCTGCGGTAATAGAACAAGATCCAATTGTTGATGGCGATGATATTACCGACGATGAGTTCGAAAAGTTATTAGACGAATTACATGGTAAAGGTGCCGCTCCTCAGGCTGTTAGCCTAGCGCCTTCAGCAGTTACTCCCGCAACTCCTGCAACTCCCGTTTCAATGCCCGCAGATATTGCGCCATCAAAAGCCGTCTCAAACACAGCTGCGCCAGCACAGCCAAGTGCGACAGACACAAAACCAGTGCCAGCCACTAAAGCTGCCGCGCCAGTAAAAAAAGCAGAACCTGCTAAAACCCAAGGTGCCATGCCACAGGGTGAAACCACCGTAAGGGTTGATACTTCGCGCCTTGACCAAATTATGAATATGGTTGGTGAGCTGGTGCTGGTACGAAACCGCTTAGTGAGTTTAGGTATTTCTCGCGATGATGAAGAAATGTCGAAAGCACTTGCCAATTTAGATCTGGTTACTGCCGATCTACAAGGCGCGGTAATGAAGACCCGCATGCAGCCAATTAAGAAAGTATTTGGCCGCTTCCCAAGAGTGGTTCGCGATTTAGCCAGAACACTGAATAAAGAAATTGATTTAATCATGGTAGGTGAAGATACCGATCTTGATAAAAATCTAGTTGAAGCACTGGCAGATCCATTAGTCCATTTAGTACGTAACTCGGTTGATCATGGCATTGAAATGCCTATTACTCGCGAAGCTAATGGCAAACCAAGAACCGGTACGATAACTCTTTCTGCAAGCCAAGAAGGCGACCATATTCTTCTTAAAATTGAAGATGATGGCGCAGGGATGGATGCCGATAAGCTAAAAGAAATCGCCATTAGCCGCGGGGTTCTAGACGAAGAATCAGCCGCAAGAATGACTGATAATGAAGCTTATAACTTAATTTTTGCCCCAGGTTTTTCAACCAAAGTTGAAATTTCAGATATTTCAGGCCGCGGCGTTGGAATGGACGTGGTGAAAACCCGCATCAGCCAATTAAACGGCACAGTGCATATTGATTCGGTAAAAGGCCAAGGCACCATTTTAGAAATTAAAGTGCCACTGACATTAGCGATTATGCCCACATTAATGGTGGATGTTGCTAAGCAGGTGTTTGCCTTACCGCTTTCAAGCGTTAATGAAATTTTCCACCTCGATTTAACTAAAACTAATGTTGTCGATGGTCAGCTCACCGTCATAGTGCGCGATAAAGCCGTGCCACTGTTTTATTTAGAGCAATGGTTACATCGCAACAAGACCACGCTTACTCATGGCGATAAAAAGCAAGGCCATGTAGTGATTGTGCAACTTGGAACCATGCAAATTGGTTTTGTGGTTGATGCATTAATCGGTCAAGAAGAAGTTGTGATTAAGCCTTTAGGCAGTATGCTGCAAGGTACGCCGGGTATGGCAGGGGCAACAATTACCTCCGATGGAGGTATTGCATTGATCCTTGATGTACCGGGTTTATTAAAATATTACGCCAAAAGTAAAAGATAAAATTCCAATTGATAAGGAATGAAATGGCTACCAAAGTTTTAGTTGTTGATGATTCAAGTTTCTTTAGACGTCGAGTCAGCGAAATAGTGAATCAAGATGACGACCTCGAAGTGGTGGGTGTTGCAGTCAATGGCCAAGAAGCCATCGACATGGCTGAGAAATTAAAGCCACAAGTCATCACCATGGATATCGAGATGCCAGTGATGGACGGCATTACTGCTGTGCGTAAAATAATGGCAACTAACCCAACACCGATACTGATGTTTTCGTCTTTAACCCATGATGGCGCTAAAGCGACGCTTGATGCGCTTGATGCCGGCGCATTGGATTTTTTACCGAAACGCTTTGAAGATATAGCCTCTAAAAAAGAAGAGGCCATTAAGCTACTGCAACTAAGGGTTAAAACCTTAGGCAGAAGACGATTATATAAGCCATTACCAAGAACGGTTACAGCTCGAAATGCAGCAGATGCAGCTAACCCTGCAAGCTTGAGAACCACATTAGCATCGAAACCGGCCTTAAATAATCGCTCGCAAGCGAATAATTCACAGGCCAGTAGCGCCCAAAACGTGTGTTCTGCCAGCGCCATTAGAGCGAGCGGTAAAAAATATAAAGCCTTGCTGATAGGCACTTCAACGGGTGGGCCTGTTGCACTGCAAAAAGTCTTAACGGCATTTCCTGCAAATTACCCACACCCAATATTACTTATTCAGCACATGCCGGCTGCGTTTACGCCTGCTTTTGCCAGTCGCTTAAATAGCTTATGTCAGATTACGGTAAAAGAAGCGCAAAATGGGGATGTACTGCAACCCGGTTGTGCTTATTTAGCCCCAGGTGGCATGCAATTGATGGTGGAGCGAAGTGGTTCATTTGGACGTTTAAAAGTTATCGCCGGTAATGCCGAGATGAACTACAAACCCAGTGTGGATATTACCTTTGCATCAGCCTCAAAAGTATTTGGCGGTGATGTATTAGCGGTTGTACTTACCGGTATGGGCGCAGATGGCAGAGAAGGCGCCAGAATGCTGAAAGCCGCTGGAGCAACGATTTGGGCACAAGATGAAGCTAGTTGTGTGGTGTATGGTATGCCGCAAGCGGTTACCGTAGCAGGTTTATCAACTCATTCCATTGCTATCGACAGTATGGCGGAGTCCATTATCAAAGAGACGGCCCGTGGCTAAGGTCAACAAGGCAATGAACACCCAACAAATGTCAGTGGTGTTTTTATTGATTATCGCGGTTATTACGCTGGCAGGATTATATTTTGAGGCGGCAAAAACTAACCGCGAATTGTCTCAACAAGTTGCGCAACTAAAAGCATCGCAAGTGTTGTTAATGGTGCCTGATGAGCAGGCAGCGGACATTGCTGCTTGGCTTGGAAAACATCCAGAACCCACCAAAGCATTAGTGCAAAAGGCGGCGAATGGTGAAGCGGTAACATTAAGCCTAGGGCCTGGAACGACAGCTGAAAATAACCAGCACTTTCAGCCACAGGAACAGCAGAATATACAAACGCTTGAAAACGCTCAAGGGGTAAAAGTAATCCCCTTACCCCATGGTGGGATCAGGATAACCACCCGTGAATCAGACTCACTTTAGAGCAGATTGTAATCTAGTGTAGTCAGTTAATAATCAATTGAATAATAACAATAATAAAGCTGTGAGGCGTCATTTGAAAGTTTGGACAATCGCAAATCAAAAAGGCGGCGTAGGTAAAACAACTACGGTTGCCAGCCTTGCTGGCGCGTTAATTAAGCGTGGTCAAAGGGTATTGATGATTGATACAGACCCTCATGCATCGCTAGGTTATTATTTAGGGATTGATTCTGAGCAAATCCCCAGTTCACTTTACGATATTTTTTTGGCGCATAAGCCGTTATCTTTAGCGGATGTTGAAAAGCATATTGTGCCGACCTCAATTGATGGTTTAGATCTTATTCCTGCCTCAATGGCGCTAGCCACATTAGATAGAGCTTTGGGACATCAAGAAGGGATGGGACTGGTTTTACGTAACCTATTAGCCTTGCTAGATGACAAATATGATATTGCTATCATTGATTGCCCGCCTATTTTAGGGGTGTTAATGGTTAATGCTCTGGCGGCAAGTGAACATATAATCATTCCAGTTCAAACTGAGTTTTTGGCCATAAAAGGCTTAGAGCGAATGGTGAAAACCATGGCGCTAATGGGGCGTTCAAAGAAAACAGATTACAGCTTTACCATTTTAGCAACCATGTATGATCGGCGCACTAAAGCGTCACCTGTAGCGTTACAATCCTTGCAGCTAAGCTATCCAGAAACTTTATGGCCTGATGTTATTCCTGTGGATACTAAATTTAGAGATGCCAGTTTAGCCCATGTGCCACTATCCCATCATATGCCCAGCAGCCGTGGGATGAAAGCCTATAATCGCTTACTGGATTTTTTAATGTCTAGGGAGTTAACTCATGTCAAAATCGGTTGATGAAACTGTTTTTGATTTCTTCTCAGTATTATTACAAGAGCCTTCTGATAAGGCTTTAGATGCTGCTACAAGCTGCAATAAACAGACTTCAATCAGCAGACTACAAGTCGCTCAACACACAGACTCTACTAGCAGTACAGAGGTTGCAGAAATTTATGAAGGCTCCCTGCACAATAGTGAAGATAAATATTTACATGCCACAACTAAGTTGGCGGCTCCAAGTCTTCGCTTGCAAACGGTCGCGACGCTGGGTGAATCTTTAAGTTCGTCATTTGCTGAGCCGCAAGTGGATAAAAATGCCTTATCTAAATTATTGGCGGTAGTCTCAGCACCAGTATCAACAACTTCAGAACAATGTGTTGAATCTCCACTTGAGGTAAAGCAAGTACTTAAAGGTACGGTGCAACAGGCAAAGCTGCCAATAGCTCAACCTGCAGCACAGGCCGCGAAATTATCCGTAGTGGATAATAAAGATTCTCAAATCTCAGCCGATATAGATAATCATAAGCGAGCTTATGTTGAAACCGCGGTTATCGACGTCAGTCAGTCGCCCGCTAAAGCTGAATTAGCATCGATTCCGCCAAGTATCACCACAGATTTACAAGATGTTTTAGATGATGAATTTCAGGTGTTATTTTTCAATGTGGCAGGCTTGACGCTTGCGGTGCCATTGGTGAGTTTGGGCGGTATCGTAAAAATTGAACATATTAATCACCTGATAGGGCGCCCCAAATGGTTTTTAGGGGTACAAACTCGTCGAGATCAAAAGGTGAATGTTGTAGATAGTTGCCGCTGGGTGATGCCAGAAAAGTACACCACCGAAATGGCGCAATCTATTGATTATCAGTATATCGTCATGCTTGAAAACAGTGACTGGGGACTGGCATGTGAATCCTTAGTTAACGCGGTAAAAATTAATAAATCTCATGTCAATTGGCGTGAAAAAGCGGGTAAGCGTCCATGGCTTGCCGGCGTAGTAAAAGAACAAATGTGTGGCATTTTAAATGTGCAAGCGCTCATTGAAATGCTAGATGCAGGATTAGGTTGTCAAGATTCGATTGTCTGAGGTTATTTATGACAGATTCAAGAAATGTAGCAGCGGTTGCTGCAGGTAAAGAAGATGTAGTTTTACAGTGGGTTACTTTTAAGTTAGATAACGAAACTTATGGTATCAACGTCATGCAAGTTCAAGAAGTATTACGTTATACCGAAATTGCCCCCGTTCCCGGTGCGCCTATGTATGTGCTTGGTATCATTAATTTACGTGGCAATGTCGTCACTGTGATAGATACTCGTTCACGCTTTGGCCTTGATGCTGCAGAAGTTGATGACTCATCGCGAATAGTCATCATTGAAGCAGAAAAGCAAGTGATTGGTATTTTGGTTGATAGCGTTGCCGAAGTGGTTTACCTACGCCGCTCTGAAATCGATAATGCCCCGAATGTCGGCACTGAAGAAAGTGCTAAATTCATTCAGGGAGTCAGTAACCGAGATAATGAGTTATTGATTTTAGTCGACCTTGATAAGTTACTATCTGACGATGAGTGGGCAGAAATAACTCAGTTATAAGCGTTTTTTGCGTTTCAACTAAAGCCAGCATTATTATTTGCTGGCTTTTGTGTTTTAATGACAAAAATCAGTCTTATCAGGAAGTATGAATGTCGCAAGAATTGCTTATCACTATTGTTATTTATGTTGTCACTTGTGCCGCAATAGCGATGTTTTTTTCAAAAAGAGCCAGCAAGCTGCAAAGCAAAGTAGATGCATTAACTGTGTTGGTAAAAGAAAATGATCGCCAGCGAGAAACCGTTAAACGAGAGCTGCAGGAATTACGCAGTGGCACTATCGGTGTTGGTAAGCGTGTTTTAGAGTTAGAGCAAAAATTAACTAAACAATCACAGCGCCTAGAAGAGGCAAGTCAGCAAGACCCACAATCTAAATTATACTCTAGAGCATTAAAAATGGTGGGGTTAGGTGCTGGAGTGGAAGAGCTGATTAATGAGTGTGAACTACCTAAAGCAGAAGCGGAATTAATTATCCGTTTACATAAAAAGTAGCTCGTCATTTTGCGAAAGCGCTAAGCTTGTTCAATGATTTTTTGATGTAAGTTATCCCATTGCTCTGGAAATTTACCATCTAACATATACACAAATGCAATGAGCTCGGCGATTAAGGTGTAGAGCTCTTGGGGCACTTGTTCACCGAGTGCTAATAACTGTAAAAATTCACTTAAATTCTCATCTTGATGGATATAGACGCCAGCATCTTTTGCTAGTGCTATTATCTCTTCAGCGACTAAATCTTTGCCTGTGGCGGTGACCGTTGGCGCGCTAATGCCATCAAAGCTTAGCGCGACCGCTTTCTTAATTTTAGTCATTATTTGCTCCTAATTTCACGTCTTAAAGTGCATATTAAGCATTGGTTTTTACTAGATAATGATCGCCTGGTAATAAGGTTGCGGGTACATTATCAATTACCGTGGTGAACTCTCGCGCGACAAAGCCTGCCTGATTTATTTTTATGCTTAATAGCGCTTGAAAATCACTCACTTTATCTAACAGGCTTTGATTTTCACTGGTAAATTTAACATCAAGAAAATCTCCTATCTTATGGGCATTAACCAATAAAGCCCCCTGAGCCAGATTAAATTTTAATTGCAACCGCCAACTTGTTATCGCGCTGTTATCATTAGAAGAGCCCCGTTCAAACTTGCCCTCTAATTGCTCTTTTCGTGGGCCAATGGAGTAAGGCAGCGCTATATACCAAGCGAGATGCTGATTAGCGTCGCTACTCGCTTGTTGGTATCCGCCAAAGCTAGTGGCTAGTTTGCCTAAGAACTCGACGCTGCGGGCTTTATCTAAGGCACTTAAAAGCAATTGGCTTTGGTCAGTGTTGTTGAGTACTTTTTGCTGCAGTTTATCAAGGTAGTGCTGCAATGACGGGCTCAGCTGGGTGTGAGCGCCTTGGCGTTTAAAGCCAATGAGCAACTGAAATAGTGCGCTAATTGCCCCAGCTGTTAATGCTGTATTGGGTAGCTGCTGCGTATTGGCCAGATTTAAGCTGGTTAAGCTCAGTAGCTCTTGTTTTAATAAGCTTTGATCTGCAAGTTGGGTTAATGGCCGTGGATTTAAGCTCGGCAGTAATGCTAATAAAGCACTGACAAGGGTATTAGTTGCATTATTGCTGCAAGCCTTTTTAAGTGGCATTGCGCCAGCTTTATGTAAATTTTGTTTCAGTACTTCAACGGGGCTTTTGTTTACTTGAGCCACAGTTGAGCTTGCAGCGTGTTGATGCGAGTTTACCTGTTGCTGAGGTGGTTTTACATTGGTCACCGTGGTTTCAACACTGGCTCTTAAAGGTAGTTGCTCAAGCTTTTTTAATAGCTGACTCAGTAATTGGGCCGGTTCATCTTTTCTTACCACAATATGTTCTGAGATCGCCTTTAACTTATTGTGATTGTTGTCATTGTGGCTATTGGTGTCAATCGCAAACAAATCAGCAGTCGCAACATGCAATATTGGGGTTAATGTTAACAGCGGTTTCCCAGCCACTTGGTTGATATGAGCAAGGTGTTGGCCTTGAGGCAATTTTGCTGATGCTGACACTGAAATCTCAGCCCCGGTATTAAAGCGCAAGTGATTATGTTTTATTTCAACCACAGGTAGCGGGTAACCTTGTGCTCTGGCGGCCAAGGCCAATAATTGCGGTGATGAAATATTATTGCTTTGTGCCAGTTTTAGCAGCTCAATAGGCAGCTTAGTTTGTATCGCAGGTGCGACTAGCACTAACTGCTTATTGGTGAGACTGCTCGTTGTGGCCTGTTTATGAGATGCGGTACCAGTGAGCTTAGTTAATTGCTTTATCGTGTCATTGTTTAACATTAACTGCCCACCAGAACGCAGGATTTGCTGTATTTGATGGCAGGCTGAAAATTGAAATGTTTTATTCGCGACGGCAAAGGTAACCGCGGCATGGTTTTTGGTATCTTGAGATAACTGGGGTATAGATGATGAGCAGGCTGTAGACGCTTGGTTTGTAGCTGATAATAGCGGTGTCGATGATGATTGTGTTGTCGATGATGACCGTATTGAAGATGGCAGCGTAACAGGCACTAAGCTTGCTGGTTTAGCGATATTCGCGCTGGTTAAATTGTGGCGCATTTTTGAGGCTTCAGTTGTCGCCAGTCTTGCTGTGATTAAGCCTTGTGTCATATTTTTTTATCGTCACTCAAGTTGTTTATTGCTATTTACGTAACAATTTACGAAACCATTACCTAACTATCACCTTTAAATATGTTCTATTACAATTTAAGCGTTGATCTCCTACACTCCTTGAGTATCCTTAGCCGTAATTGTTGACTATAGGTGTTGTAGTTGTAGTTGTAGTATTTTTGACTATCAACAGTGATAAATTCGCGCAATTAATACTGTAAATGAAATCTTAAAAGTTTATTTGGCTAACTTAAATAGCGTTACACAGAATAGGTTATACAGACTGTATCGACTTGATAGTCCTTTGCTTTAATCTTCAATGTAAATCTTTGCTAGAGTTAATCTGTAAGCTTTACTGGTAAGTGAATACAAGTTGAATTTGTAATCTAGCGCGACTGAAATAGAGCCTTAACTCAGAGTATTTCAGTATTGAATTGTCCCGAAAGAGAGATGTATGAAGTATAAATTGTTGTTGCTTTCTTTATTGATGGCTTGCAGTGTCTTTTCATTAAAAGCCGAACCTATTCAGCAGGCAAACAAGCCTGATGTCGAAGTCATCTATGATGATCCTCGCGATCCCATAGAGGGATTTAACCGTGCCATGTGGGATTTTAATTACCACTATCTTGATCGTCATTTTTTCCGCCCTATAGCCCATGGATATAATGATTATTTGCCAACACCAGTAAAGTCTGGGGTTAATAATTTTGTGCGTAACTTTGAAGAACCAAGTTCGTTAGTGAATAACGCATTACAAGGTAAGTGGGGCTGGGCAGCCAATGCTGGTGGCCGATTTACCGTTAATACCACTCTAGGACTTTTTGGGGTGATTGATGTGGCAGACATGATGGGCATGACCCGCAAACAAGATGCCTTCAATGAAGTGTTAGGTTATTACGGCGTGCCAAACGGCCCTTATTTTATGGCGCCTTTTTTTGGTCCTTATGTGACAAGGGAACTCGCCTCAGATTGGGTTGATAGTCTATACTTTCCTTTGTCAGAGTTCTTGTTATGGCAGTCAGTCCTTAAGTGGGGCTTGAAAAACCTCGACTCACGAGCATCAGCCATCGATCAAGAACGTCTATTAGATAATGCACTTGATCCATACACATTTGTCAAAGAAGCCTATTTTCAATATATGGATTACAAAGTTTATGATGGCAACGTGCCAGTCAAACAAGATGATGATGAATTACTAGAAGAATATTTATTAGAGCTTGAGTGATATTGCTGAACGATGAGGCTTCTTCGACAGCAGTGCTATCGGGGTGGTTTTATGGCATTAACCAATGTCGCCGTGTTATTAGTTGAAGATGATGCAGTTTTTAGGCAGTTAGTCGCTGACTTTTTAACTCAGCAAGGCGCTGTGGTTTTTGAAGCAGAAAATGGTGAAGAGGGCGTCAAAGCCTTTCAAGCACAGCCTGTTGATATCGTCATTGCTGATTTAAGCATGCCACGCTTAGGGGGCCTTGGTATGCTTAAACAGATAATCGAGTTAAACCCTTCAGTCCCTTCAATTGTCATATCAGGTAATAATGTGATGGCTGATGTCGTGGAAGCTTTGCGCTATGGCGCCAGCGATTACTTAGTCAAACCCGTTTCTGATCTTTTTATCATCCAGCAAGCCATTGAACAAGCTATAGCGCCGCAGGCTCAGTCCGATAAGCTTGATTTTAATGACAGCCATGCAGTTATCAACTCTGCCGCTAAGATGAGCGAAGATTTATCATATCAAGAATTAGCTGATAACTTTAGCCTACTGGAAAGCAGTGCTGAAGCAGCTAAGAGTGTGCAGCAGCAATTGTTTCCTACCTCAAATATTGGTTACCCTAACGCCGATGTTCACTATAGCTTGTGTAAAAATAGTGATGTAAGTGCTTATTTTATCGATTCCACTATGGTGGGAGATAAGCATTTAATGATGTACATGGCGCATTTTTATCCTGAAGATAATCGCGCCGCATTCGGCTGTGTATTAATGCGAAGCTTTGTTAACCAAAAATTAAAACAATACCGTAATGGCGTCAGTAATACCTTAATCGAGCCTTACAATATGCTGAGCTACTTGAATGAGCGTATGGTGACTTCAGGCCTGAACTTGTATGTGGATATGGTGTATGTGTGTGTTGAGCTTGAACACTTCAGAGTTGCGATTGGCCAAGCTGGTAGCGGACTGCGTTGCTATTTACGTAATAATAACGGTTTAGCACCATTGGCGATTTCACCTTCACGACAACTAGGCTCAGATGAGTGGAATAAGCCTAGTATGCAGTTTAGGAGTTTACTGCCAGAAGAAAAGATCTGTATTGTCAGCAGTGATGCAAATCATCGAGCTCGATTACTGAATAACCAATTTAATGGCTTGTTCTATGATGAAGCGCTAGCCGCTGGCGGCTTTATGGAGTTAGCTCTTAAGCTGTAATAGATTAAATGCAAGCTGCCCACGTCATAAACACAGTATTGGATAAATAAAGCTGAAATAAAAACCTCGCAAATGGCGAGGTTTTTTAATTCATGATGCACTAAAGCTAAGTATTAATGCTTTATTGCTTCATGTTCAGCCGTCACTGCAATTTCTTCAGTTAACGCTTGCTCTTCAGTTTCGTTGTGACCTTCAGCGCCGTGCATCCAATCAACTAGCTTGTCAGCCATGAAGTATAAGATAACCGCTGAGATACCTGCTGTGATCGCAATACCAGCAAAAATAGACATTGCATTGGCAAGTTGATCTTCCACATCACCGCCGTGACCAATTAATGAACCTACTAAGCCACCAATTTTGTTAGCCGCTGCGATAAATAGGAACCAAGCACCCATCATTAATGATGCGATACGCAGTGGAGCCAATTTAGTGACCATTGATAAGCCAATTGGTGACAAACATAATTCACCCATGGTGTGGAAGAAGTATGCACCGACTAACCACCACATGCTTGACTTAGCGTTTGCGTCGCCGCCCATTTCAAGTACAGCACCGATCATGAATAGGAAACCAATACCCAGTAATACTAAACCTAATGCAAATTTAACTGGTGAGTTAGGTTCGTTTTTACCTAAGCGGATCCAAATAGACGCAATAACAGGGGCAAAAACAACGATAAAGATAGCATTAAGTGATTGGAAATAAGTCGTTGGAACTTCCCAACCACCAATCATACGATCGGTAAAGTTGTTAGTGAATAAGTTCATTAATCCGCCAGCTTGCTCAAAGCCTGCCCAGAAAATAACCGTGAATAAACCCATTACCATGATCACTTTAATGCGATCACGTTCAACTTTAGTTAAAGGCTCTTTACGTGTTTCACCTTTAGCTTCATTTTTTTGCTTTTCAAGTTTAGCGGCAGGAACCGTACCGATATCTCCAAGTAGCTTTTGCGCGAATAGGAATTGGATGATTAATGACGCAACCATACCAATACCCGCACAGAAGAAACCTGCTTGCCAGTTGTTAACAAATACTTCTTTGCCGTCAATAACAATGCTATGGCCAAATTGGGTGTATGCCCATGCCACAATGAAACCTGATAATGCCGCACCAACGTTAATACCCATATAGAAGATAGTAAATGCACCATCACGACGGTGATCGCCTTCTTCATATAAGTCACCAACCATAGTTGAGATGTTTGGCTTAAATAGACCGTTACCAATAATCAAGGTGCCTAGGCCAATGTAAAACATGGTTGTTTCTAGACCTGGCATCCAGCTATGTGGTGCTGCTAGGGTAAATTGACCTGCAGCCATTAAGAAGCCGCCAATATAAATCGCTTTACGTTGGCCTAAAATATTATCCGCTAACCATCCGCCAATGAGCGGGGTTAAGTACACTAAACCGGTAAATGTTCCATAAAGAGAAAGTGCGTCTGCTTGAGTCCAACCAAGACCACTACCACCATTAGACTCAACTTTATCGACCAGATAGAGCACCAAAATGGCACGCATCGCGTAATAACTGAATCTTTCCCATAGTTCTGTTGTAAACAGCAGGAAAAGCCCCTTGGGATGACCAAGCATGGTCCCCTGTGGTTTTGCATTGCTCATTAAGTCTTCCACCTTAAGCTTGTGATTTGCCTGCGGGACCACTGTCGCCACAGAAATTGTTGTTTGCAATTGTGATTATGTTCAACGTATTGATATTTTCAGAATAACATTCTGTCGCGTTTCAACTTAGTTGCTATAAATTTAACCACTTTGTTGTTTATTTATTATAGTAAATGTTGTCATTTTAAAGTTTTAAGGATTAAAACCTTAAAAAGCTACCCTTATATACATCTTATAAGCCGTAAAAGTCAATGGCCATGGGCGATCAGCGTTTGTAAATGTAGACGTTGAATCAGTTTTTAACCGCTTGCAAAGATACCTTTGTTGTTTTTTTGGTGCTAGTTGGCAAGCTTTTAGCTGGCAAATGCTATTAAAGTCACCATAACAACGGATAACAGAATTTGTGACGATTATTTAGTATGAGGTCGGTTAGCGGGCTGACAAATAGAATCTATACTTGTTTTAATTGTGTAAACGCTTTGCAAATTTTTAACAAGTATATAAAATGTAACTCATTGGATTTTAGTGTCAAAAAAACAATTTTTAGTTTTATTGCATATTAAGTGTCTGGCCATTGAGTGTAATTAACTGACTTTGATGGCGGAGGCAGGATCTTGTATCGACAACTTGTTTGTTTATGCAGCTTAGTTTTTAGCAGTTCAGTGCTTGCTTGGGTTGATAGTGATCTTGATGGCGTACCAGATAAAAAAGATGCCTGTCCCAATACACAGATTAATACAGCTGTACTTGCCAACGGTTGCCAGCAAAGTTTGGGCTTAGTGAGCGTCAGCCCGATATATTTTAATTTTGGCCAGTCTCGGGTGTTAAGGTCGCAATTACCCAGTATTGAGCGGGCGCACCAGCTCATTAAGGACAATAAGCTTGTCAGTATTTCTTTACTAGGTCACACCGACAACATTGGTAGTGAGCAATTAAACGCCAGTTTGTCAGTAAAAAGAGCCCAATCAGTTAAAGATATTTTGGTCGAGCAGTTTGCGATTGATGCCGATGTAATAGAAGTTAGTGGTATGGGGAGTTTGGCTCCCATATCAACAAATCGTACCGCGCTAGGTAGGCAAAAAAATAGACGCGTTGAATTCAAGTTTGAATAATTATTATTAATAAAGGGAGTAAACCATGGAAAGCATCGAGAGTTTGATGGCACAAGCGCCTGAATTTTTAATCACTTATGGATTAAAAGTTGTGATGGCCATTTTGATATTTATCGTAGGTAAATATCTATCTAACGTAGCTAAGAAATTAACTACAAAACTATTACTGGGCCGTAAAATTGATGAAACCGTAGCATCATTTGTCGGTAATTTGGTTTGGGGCGTGGTATTTGTATTTACGATTATCGCAACCTTAGGTCAAATTGGCGTACAAACAGCATCACTAGTCGCTGTATTGGGTGCTGCAGGTTTAGCTGTAGGTTTAGCGCTGCAAGGTTCATTGTCAAATTTTGCCGCAGGTGTGTTGATGGTTATCTTCCGCCCTTGTCGTGTAGGTGATTTTGTTGAAGCCGCTGGTGTAGCGGGAGTGATTGAAGAAATAACTATTTTCTCAACTAAACTTCGTACTGGCGATAACAAGACCATTATTGCTCCAAACTCAGCGATGATGGATGGCACTATTATTAATTACTCAACTAAAGAAACACGTCGAGTTGATTTAGTTATCGGTGTGGGTTACACCTCAGATATCGCAGCAACCAAGAAAGTTATCTCTTCTGTGTTAGACAATAATCAATATGTTCTTAAAGATCCTGCATACACTGTTGCACTAGGTGAACTAGCAGATTGTTCTATTAACTTCGTGGTTCGTCCATGGGTTAACACTGCCGATTACTGGCCAGCTCATTTTGAGTTACTAGAACAGATTAAGAATGCGCTAGATGCTGCAGCTATTGAAATTCCATTCCCACAAATGGATTTACATTTAAAAGAAATGCCAGCTAAATAGCCTATTTAGTGCATTTTGTTCACAAAGCCAGCTATTATGCTGGCTTTTTTATGGCCATTTTATCGCAATGATTTCGTGAGGTTAAAAATGTACAATAATATTCTATCTTCAGTCGCAGTGGTTATTGCACTTACCTTGCCTAATGTCAGTGTTGGCAGTGAAGTGACGACAATTACTATGGGCGGTAAGCCGATGGAGTTAGTAGGCCAGCAATTAAGCGTTAATACTCAAGCGCCTGACTTTACCCTTGTTAATGAGATATTCGAGCCCATAAGCCTGGCTGACTTTAAAGGAAAAACCGTATTAATTAGTGCTGTGCCTAGCTTAGATACTGGGGTCTGTGCGTTGCAGACTAAGCGATTTAATAAATCAGTCAGTCAATACAACGACAATGTGGTGATGTTAACTATTAGCACCGATTTACCTTTTGCTCAAAAGCGTTTTTGTCAGGCAGAGCAAGTGGATAAAATAACAGTGCTATCAGATGCTGTATGGCGAGATTTTGGTCATAAATATGGTTTACTGATCAAAGACCGCGGTTTACTTGCGAGAGCTATTTTGATTATTGATACGAACGGAACACTCAAATATAAAGAACTTGTAGCTGAGGTGGCTAATCATCCAGATTACGACGCCGCATTATCGGCATTAAATAAAATTTCTGCCGACTAGCACAAGCTTAAGCACGAATAACTGGGGTAGAATAAGCTAATTTTACAGTACTAGAAACAGTACTCGCGCCAGTTTATTGAGAGTGGATATGATTGATTTTCGCAGTGATACGGTAACAAAACCCACAGATGCCATGCGTAAAGCCATGGCGAATGCCGAGGTTGGCGATGATGTTTATGGTGATGATCCCACGGTAAACCATTTACAAGATATGGCTGCTGACTTATATGGCTTTGATAGTGCTTTGTTTGTTAGTTCTGGTACTCAAGCTAATTTATTGGCCTTAATGGCACATTGTGAGCGAGGTGATGAGTACCTTTGTGGTCAACAGGCTCATAATTATAAATTTGAAGGTGGCGGGGCAGCAGTACTGGGCAGTATTCAACCGCAACCGTTAAACAATCAGCCAGACGGTTCAATTTTACTTGCAGATATTGAAGCTGCTATTAAGCCTAATGATATTCATTTTGCGCATACTCGTTTATTGAGCCTTGAAAATACCATTGGTGGTAAGGTGTTACCGCAGAAATACCTTGCTGATGCCCAAGCATTAGCCTTTAATCATAATTTAAAAATCCACTTAGATGGCGCGCGCGTAGCGAATGCTGCAGTGGCACAAAATATACCCATTAGTGAGATTACTCAGTATTTTGATTCGGTTTCAATTTGCTTATCAAAGGGCTTAGCTGCGCCAATAGGTTCAATATTGCTTGGGGATGAGCGCTTAATACAAAAAGCTATACGCTGGCGTAAAGTGCTCGGTGGCGGTATGAGGCAAGCGGGTATTATTGCAGCAGCAGCCCAATTGGCTATTACCGAGCAAGTGGATAGGTTGGCAGAAGATCATGATAATGCCGCGCTTTTAGCACAGCTGTTATCTGAAATGCCTGAGTTTTCAGTGGATATCAATTTAGTTCAAACTAATATGGTGTTTGCATCTTTAGATAAGGCATATGATGTCAAGCATCTCGCTTTACTATTGGCGCAAAAGGGCATCATTATCAGTCCGTCATCGTCATTACGCTTGGTGACCCACAAAGATATTAGCCGGCAGGATATTGTGACTTTTATCACTACCTTGAAGCAAATAATTGTCCAGCTGAATAATAAATAATCCAGATAAAACTGTCTTAGCTCAAATGTGGCACCCATAAATGAGCGCTCAATCAGTTATTGATTGTCTTTAAAAGCACTTCTGCCAAGAGGTGCTTTTTTTTGGTGCAAGCAAGTACTGAGGTTGTAATATTATGGCGCAGTTAAGAGACCATATTTATATCATGGTTTTATAATTTCCAATTATTTCAACAGCTTGAAGAGTTGGCTTTAAAGTTGCTACCTATAAAGTGGTATAGTAATTCAAGGAGCAATATTATGGAATATTTAGGCCGTCATATTGTAAAACCAGTAAATTTAAATGCAGAACAAAGTCTATGTTGTGGCCAGCTACTGATGTGGCTTAATCAAGAAGCGTCGATATTTGCCCGCTGTCAAATGCACAGTAAGCAGCTAATGGCTAAGTTAGTGTCAGAAATTAATTTTATGAGTCCCGCTAAAATGGGTGATGTGATTGAGTTTGGTATGGAAGCCATTAGCTTAGGGCAAAGTTCTATTACATTAAGATGTAAAGTGAGAAATAGCCTTAGCAATGCACCGATTGCTTATATCGATAAAATTGTGTTTGTGAACATTAATGAAAGAGGTTTACCGATCCCTCATGGCATTAGAGCGAATGCCGCCTAAGGGGATGGTTTAATCATTGCGAGTACCGGTAAAGGTAAGTGTTTAGCAAACTAGCCCCAATAGAGTCGTTCACTGGCGTTAACCTTGCCAGCTTTAATTGATCTAAAGCTGGCAAGGTTAATGTTTTATCTTTATCAGTTAGTGCTTAAGCGCCTAATTCCACTTTAGTGTAATTTAAGATGCGGATGAATAATGCGGCTGATCCCTTTTGCCAGCATCATTAAGGTGCCTTTCACCACACCGTGCAGCTCAATTAAGTGACGACGATAAAGTGAGGTGTAAACAAAACGGGCAATTTTACCCTCAACCAAAACCCCGCCACCCATAAATGACATTAGGTTACCGACAGTGTGGAACTTCGACAGGTTCACCAGCGAACCTAAATCTTTGTAAACGTATTCATTTTTAGGATCTTTGCCAGCAAGCATCAACATAATGTTATCAGCTGTCATTAATGCCATTTGTCTTGCTGACTGGCCTCGTGGAGGTACCCAGCTGCCATCAGCTTGTGGGCAAGCTGTACAATCGCCAATAGAGAAGATTGAGGGGTCTAGGGTGGTTTGCATATTTTGCTTCACCATCACTTGGTTAATATGATTGCTTTCAAGACCACCAATATTATTTAAAAAGTTTGGTGCTTTAACACCTGTTGACCATATAACCATATCTGCAGGGATCAAGGTGTTATCTGTTGTCGATAAGCCTTCTGGTGTCACTTGTGTAATGCGGGTGTTTGTCATGACCTTCACTCCCAATTGCTTGAGTTCACGGGTCACTGAGTCAGAAATTTCTACTTTGCCGACTTTAGGTAAAATGCGCTCATCAGCTTCAATGAGGGAAACTTCCAGCAAACTGGTATCAATTTTATAGCCAAAGCCACTGAGTTGCTCTACCGCATGGTGCATTTCAGCCGACATTTCCACACCAGTCGCACCTGCACCTACCACAGCAATTTTAATTTTATCATCCAGTTGATGATGACTGGCATAGCGCATAAATTTATTTAATAACAGCTTACGAATTTGCATCGCTTGTTCAGTGTTATCTAAAAACAGGCTGTGCTCTTTGACGCCAGGAATATTAAAGTCATTGGCTACGCTGCCAATGGCAATCACTAAATAGTCATAAGGAATATGACGAGCGGGTAAGAGTTCATCCCCGTTTTCATCATTAATTGGCGCTAAAATAATATGTTTATCATCACGATTAATATCAATCATTGCACCTTGTTGAAAATGGTAACCATGTGCTGAGGCGTGGCCACGGTAGCTAATTGCATCAATGCCAATATCTAAGGCGCCAGTAGCCACTTCATGAAGCAGTGGTTTCCACACATGGCTTTCGGCACAATCCACGAGTGTGACTTTTGCTTTGGCTTTTCTACCAACTTTATGACCCAATTTAGTGGCGATTTCCATGCCACCTGCGCCGCCGCCAACGATGACGATATTCGGAACTGCTTGCATCTAAGATGCTCCTTTAGTGAAGTTAAAATAATTCGGTTATATTTTTATCGGTATGGCTTTAACGACAAGGAACAGAATCGACAAAATCTTATAAAAATTATGCGCTTTAGCGTTGCAAACTCACTTGTCATGTAAAGGTAGTCAGAGTAAAGCGAGTTAATTTATAAGATTAAAAAAGAACGCAGCATATCGAAGCGTTAAAAGGCAGTCGTAAAGCGTGTTAAAAATTATGAGAAGCAGTTTATATAGTAAACAAAGCTGGGATGTCTTAATAAGAGTGTGGAACTGTGAACTGATGGTTAACTAGTTTGGAATAGTGTTAACTGGATCACGTATTGGCTTTGGTAATATTTGAGATTGTCACCGAAAAACATAACAGCGTTTTTCGGTGATTCAGTAATCCTTGGAAACGTTACTGAGCTTTAGCAAGACGCTTGTTATAGTCTTCGACTAAATGGGCAATGATTTTCTCTGGATCTGCATCTTGGCAGCAATCATCGAGGAATATCTTAAAGGTGACCATAGCGTGGGCATCATTTAACAGGCGATTGCTTTGCATTGAGTAATAAGTGTTGTCGGTGTCCGACTTTCTAACGACAAACTTTCCGCTTTCAAATGATTTTGAACCGGGTGCATTGTGCCATTTGGTGATGCGGTTTAGTGCAATTTCTGAGGATTGGTTGATTTCTATGTGGTTTAACCAGCTAGCTGTTTTATCTTTTTCTTTATAGTGAGGACATCTTACTGTGTAGTTATACACATGAGTGATTGCAGTCATAGCTTACCTACTTATTTAAGAATGTAACTTCATCATAGACCCCTATTTTAAGGCAGGTCAATGGTTATTTTGAGAAGTTAGACGCGGTTAACAGTTATGTGTGTAAGTGTATTATTTATTAAATAAAAGTATCAGTTTGTAGTTAGAATACTTAAGTGTGACTATTATTTTTAGCGCTGTGGCTGGCGCTATTTCAATAGCTTAATGGCAATTTTATTGGTCTTAAGCTGTGTTTTAGTCAGGTTGTTCTCTAGTAGAGAATGCCAGCCATTGACAGGCTTTATTCGCGGATCAGCTTGAGCCGCGAATATATGAAACTTACGGTTGTAACCTATAGTGCGTTAGTGAATATTTCACAAATCTCACCATGGGTCGCTTGTTTTGGGTTAGTGAGGCCACAGGCATCTTTTAACGCATTATCAGCCAATGTAGGGATGTCTTCTGGGTTAACTCCAAGTTCAGTTAAATTTGCTGGGATATTGACTGCAACAGACAAGGTTTTAATGGCTTCGATTGCAGCCGCTGCGCCTTGAGTATCATCTAATTGCGCCACATCTACACCCATTGCTTTAGCAATGTCTTTTAATTTACCTGGCACCACTTGCGCATTGTAAGCTTGTACATGCGGCAGTAATAGTGCATTACACACACCGTGTGGTAAATCATAAAAGCCGCCAAGTTGATGGGCCATCGCATGAACATAACCTAAGCTAGCATTATTAAATGCCATTCCCGCTAAGAATTGCGCGTAAGCCATTTGCTCACGAGCATTGATATCATCACCTTGTTCAACCGCATTAACCAAGTTAGCTTTAATCAGCTCGATGGCTTTAATTGCACAAGCATCGGTAATTGGGTTCGCAGCTGTTGATACATACGCTTCCACCGCATGAGTTAATGCATCCATACCGGTTGCGGCTGTTAACGCCGCAGGTTTTTCAACCATGAGTTCAGGGTCATTTACTGACAAAATAGGGGTGGTGTTTTTATCGACAATCGCCATTTTAATATGACGTGACTCATCAGTAATAATACAGAAACGGGTCATCTCACTGGCTGTGCCAGCCGTAGTGTTAATTGCGACTAGCGGCATTTGTGGTCTTGTTGAAACATCTAAGCCTTCGTAGTCTTTGATGCTACCACCATTGGTCGCCACTAAAGCGATACCTTTAGCGCAATCATGTGGCGAGCCGCCACCTAACGAAATAACAAAATCACACTCGTTGGCATTAAGCATTGCTAAGCCTGCTTCAACATTTCCCATGGTTGGGTTAGGTTGTACGCCATCAAAGATAAATACTGCAATGCCATTGTCCATAAGCTTAGCCGCTACTTTATTAACTAAACCAATTTTTACTAACGGTGCATCAGTAACAATAAGTGCGCGCTTAAAGCCCAGTGTTTTGATGTCATTGATTGCTTCATTAACACTGTCTTGACCGAGAATATTTACGCTAGGAATGAAAAATTTAGTCGCCATGGGAAACCTCTTTAATGATTAAAATAATTAATACAGAATTCTTTAATGTCATTAAATTACCAATCATATTGACTATAATTTGTGACTTATTTCATACATTTAAACTTGTTCATGTTGTTTCTGTGGTTTTAATCGTAATTAGCGGAGCTAGCTCTGATTTTGCTAGTGAAGTGTAATCTTGATTGTACTTTTGGTTTTATTTGCGCTGTAAACCAATAAAAAGCCCGCAACGATAATTGTTGCGGGCGTTAATAATAAAGCGCTATACATTAGTCACATACAAATTTTTTTGCTAGGTTATCATTGTGGGCAGCTGGTTTCTTCAACGCTGTTGATGACGATATCTGTTACAGGTACGCTATTACTATTAATCGATACCATGTTAATTTGATCGACCACTTCAGCCATACCGTCATACACTTGACCAAAAACCGCATAACCACGTTGGCCACTGGAATAATCTAATTGAGGATTATCGAGGGCGTTGATATAAAACTGTGATGTGGCTGAATCTGCCACTGTGGTGCGCGCCATCGCTATGGTGCCACGTGCGTTAGTTAGGCCAACATTGTCTTCTAATGTGATAGCTTCAAAGCCAGGCTTGCTCACTAATCCTGTGGTAAAGCCACCGCCTTGTGAAACAGATTGATAGACAACGCGGTGAAATAGTGTGCCATCATAAAACTGCTCATCGACATAGCGTTTAAAATTCGCTCCAGTAATGGGTGTATTAGTGGTATCGATGGCTAAGCTGATGTCGCCCATTGTTGTCGACATAACATAGCAAATATCGGCAACTAGCTCAGTAGGTTCGACAGGTGGTGTAGTCTCAGGAGTTTCTGGAACTTGAGAGTCAGAGTCTGAGCCACCACAAGCGCTAAGGGTTAATGCAAATAATAACGGGTATAGCAGTTTCATCACAGGCCTATTAGTTGTTTTATTATTGTGAGGCCTGTGTTGCTAAAATGTGCCAATTAAATCAATAAATAAAACCATAAGATACAAAGTGTTACCTAAAGGCCGAAATAACATATCTTAGCGTGTTATAAAACAGAGCTAACTTATATGTACTTGGCTGATTTTACAGGTTAATGCATTGCATTAAGCCTAAGTGCCTTTATTTAGCTGTGGTTTTTATTTCGCTAATATTAACCTAAGTCGCTACAATAGCGCCTTTAACAGTAGTTTTCAGAGAACAATATGACTTTTGATTCATTAGGCTTGTCACAACCGATTTTGGATGCGGTTAACACATGTGGTTATAGCGATATGACCCCCGTACAACAAATTGTGATCCCATTAGCTATTGAAGGTAAGGATATATTAGCCAGCGCACAAACTGGTACCGGTAAAACTGCTGCATTTGCTTTACCTTTATTAACTCGTCTTGAGCTTGAAATAGCCGAACAAGAGAGCAAAACAGCTTGGCAACGTTTACGGGTGCTGATCATGACCCCAACTCGCGAGCTGGCGATTCAAATCGAACAAAATCTGGTTAACTATGCCCAGTTTTTACCCTTTGAGAGCCTCGCGGTTTATGGCGGTTCGAATATCAACCCGCAACGAAAAGCCCTCGCTAAAGGTGTCGACATTTTGGTAGCAACTCCTGGGCGATTATTCGATATTATTGGTCAGCATGACCTTGATTTATCCTTTGTGACCCATTTAGTTATCGATGAAGCCGATCGCATGTTGGACTTAGGTTTTGTTAAAGATATCGAAAAAGTGAAGCGGATGATCAATCGTCAACATCAAACCATGATGTTTTCAGCGACCTATTCTAATGATGTCAAAAGCTTAGCGGCAAAAATGCTCAAAAATGCCGAGTATGTGCATATATCGAATCAAAAACCTGCTGAAACGGTAACCCAATCGGTATATCAAGTAGATAAACGCCGTAAAGCAGAGTTACTGTCAGAGCTGATTGGCCGTAATAACTGGCAACAGGTGATGGTATTTACCAGCCTAAAAGAAACGGCTGAGCACTTACTTAAAGAGTTTAAGTTAGATGGTATTAAAGCTGCCGTATTTCATGGTGACAAAACTCAAGGCGCTCGCAACCGTGCTTTAGAAGAGTTTAAGACGGGTAAGCTGCGCGTCATGATAGCGACCGATCTCGCCGCAAGGGGTCTAGATATTGAAGCTTTACCATTAGTGATTAATTTTGAATTACCCCCAGAGCCTGAAGATTATGTTCACCGTATTGGCCGTACGGGCCGCGCAGGCTTAACCGGTCAGGCCATTTCATTGGTCGCACAAAATGAAATGGAGCTGTTAGAAGACATTGAAGCACTCATTAGCACCTCAATACCTGTGGTAGTGTTACCCGGTTATGAACTTGGCGCGCCATTACCGGCTCGATATAGAGAAGTCGATGCTGAAAAACCTAAAAAGCTGTTTAAACATAAACGCCAAGGTGGCAACCGAAATCGCGGCGGCGCAGCTAAAAGTGGCCCTGCTGGTAAAGGTAGTCGTGCTGATGGGAACGCTAAGCCGACTAGACAAGGCAAGTACGCTAAAAAATAATAATCACAATGCTTATTATTTACATGGGTTTAATTTAGTTATTTAGTGGAATTTATCAGGTGATCCGTAAACGCATTAATACTAACCTCATTACCGGCTTTTTAGGGGCAGGTAAAACCAGCTTAATTGTGTCGTTACTGGCAATCAAACCCAAGGGTGAAATTTGGGCTGTGCTAGTTAATGAGTTTGGCGAAGTGGGTATTGATGCGAGCCTGATAACTGGCTGCAATTCATCCGAACAAGTGGTCATAAAAGAAGTTGCTGGTGGCTGCTTATGTTGCGCTGCAGGCGTACCGATGCAAGTGGCGATTAATCAAATTATTCAAAAAGCTAAGCCAGATAGATTGTTAATTGAACCAACTGGACTTGGCCATCCTGCTGAAATACTCAAGGTACTGACCAATGAGTTTAATCAGCAAGTATTGCAGTTAAATCAAACCTTATGTGTGGTTGATGCGCGCAAGCTCAAAGACACTCGCTACACTGAAAATAGTAACTTTAATCAGCAAATAGACATTGCAGAAGTGATTTACGCCAGCAAGGCCGATTTATATCAGCAAGATGATTTTGCCTCTTTGTCAGCTTACTTAGCTAATGATAAAAAACTGTGTATTGCCTCTAACACAGCTGATGTGCTTAATCATGTTTATTGGGCGTTGATAAAGCCGCGAGCCATTAGTCTCAGCAGTTCAAGCACTCAAGCATCTTATTTAGCCAAGTCAGTGACCAAGCCTAGCCAATCACTGTTTGACTCAAATGCTGCTGTGGTTGATGATGAGTTCAATGGCCAAGGTTTTATAACCAAGTTAAATCAAGCGCAAGGAGCGCATAGTATTGGCTGGATTTTTAGCGCCGAGCATTGTTTTGACTTTGATAAGTTAGTTGCCTGGTGTGACGGCTTACTTAATGAGGTGCTACGCATAAAAGCGGTAATGATCACAGAAGAAGGCATTGGCGCTTTTAATGCTGTCGATGGCAGGCTGTCGATTAACGAGCTTGATGAAGCCATGGACTCAAGATTAGAGATAATTAGCTTAAACCCGTTATCAGAGGCATTATTAACAGAGCAAATCCTCAATTGCTTGAGTGACATGGCTTAGACGGGCTAGATCACAGTGGTTGTTGTTAAATTTTTTCCTAAAACAACTGCTACTAAAGTAACAACAGTTACTAAAGCATCAGTTATTTTCAACCACTGCAGCTAACATTAGCCCTTAAAACAGTTTGCTGCCCCAGCCCAATTTAGCGCGCAAAACATCAAAGTAATTGTGGCCTTTAGGGTGGATCATTCTTAAATGATTATTGCTACGGCGAATAAAAATTTCATCCCCAGGCAACACAGCTAAATCAACGTGACCATCACAGCTGACTTCTAAGTTCTCGCCGTTATCCGGTGATACCACTAATTTTATGGTGCTACATGCATCCACCACAATAGGGCGAGACGATAGTGTATGAGGGAACATAGGCACTAAAATTAATGCTTGCAGGTTAGGGGTTAAAATTGAGCCGCCAGCAGACAAGGCATAAGCTGTTGAGCCCGTTGGGGTTGATACAATCATGCCATCGGCGCGTTGGCTATACATGAATTGCTCATCAATATAGACCTCAAACTGGATCATGTGCGCCACTTTACCCGGATGCAATACCGCTTCGTTAACCGCAGAGTTACTGGCTTTTAAAATCCCATGACGATGCACTTCAGCCTCTAGCAAAAAGCGGTTCTCTGTATCGTATTCGCCTTCAAGTACCTTAGAAAGTGATTCTTCAAAGTTATCGGGTGGTAAATCCGTTAAAAAACCAAGGTTGCCACGGTTAACCCCAATAACCCCAATGTCAAAGCGAGACAATACCCGCGCGGCGCCGAGCATATTACCGTCACCACCGACGACAATAGCGAGATCGCAGCGCTCACCTAATTCAGTTAAATCAACAGATTCCACTTCAACTTTTAACTCAGAAGCCACTCGCTCTTCGGCTAATATGTCGAAGCCTTGCATGGAAAGCCAATGATGCAAACGCTTTAAAGTGCGATTGGTACCTTGATGATGTGGCTTGCCAATGAGGCCGATTGTTTGAAACTTTTTAGTCATATTAGTATTTGATTTGCACAAAGGCTTGAAACGAAGAAAATGATCCCCATAATATGCCCATAGTAATCAGAAACAAAGCATTTTTAGCTGGAGTGAAAATGAGCAACGAGTCAAACAAAGTAGATCAAGAGATCATTGATGCAGAAGTCGTCAATGAAACGGAAACTGAAGTCGCAGCAGAAGAGGCCACCGAAGTTGATGCGTTAACTCAAGCTAACCTTAAAATTGAAGCATTAGAGCAACAACTTGCTGAAACTCAAGCAGCCTTAGCTGAGCGTAAAGATGTTGAAATTCGCGCCGCTGCTGAAACGGCAAACATCCGCGCCCGTGCAGCAAAAGATGTAGAAAAAGCCCGTGCCTTCGCATTAGAAAAGTTCGTGAATGAGCTTTTGCCTGTATTAGATAATATGGAACGTGCACTTGCTGGTGTTGATGCTGAAGATGAAGCAACTAAAGCGATTGCTGAAGGTGTTGAATTGACCATGAAAGGGTTAATGGCAGCAGTTGAGAAAAATGGCGTAGTGCTTGTTAATCCATTAGGTGAAGCATTTAATCCAAATCATCATCAAGCTATCGGTATGCAGCCAAGTGCAGAATACCCTAAAGATACCGTGATGCTAGTTATGCAAAAAGGTTACATCTTAAAAGACCGTGTACTTCGCCCTGCGATGGTTATGGTGTCTCAAGGTGGCGCAAGTGTTGATACACAAGCGTAATGCATAACAATTGAAAACTGACTTCTTGGTTTGCCAATCAATAAGCAAAGCATTGGCAAAGCAATAGTTAGTAATCAAGCGTTAGTAATAAAGAGTTAATAAAAAGGACTGCCAATGCAGTCCTTTTTTGTGATTTTTAGTAGCGCCAATCAAATTGGCTTAACTCCCTGAGGCGGTTAACTTAAATAGTCTTGGATTTGGGCTAAAACACCCGCACCATCTAATTTAAGCTCTTGGATGATTTCATCCGGTCCACCATGCTTGATAAATTCATCAGGTAAGCCAATTTGCAGCACAGGCTTTAAGATTTTCATTTGATGCAGCGCTTCAATGACGCCGCTACCCGCACCGCCCATAATGGCATTTTCTTCAACGGTGACAATCACGTCATGACTATGAGCAAGCTCAGCGAGCAGGGTTAAATCTAATGGCTTAACAAAGCGCATATCGGCAACGGTGGCATCGAGCGTCTCAGCGGCTTCAAGCGCTGCAGCAAGAGTAGTACCAAAGTTAACAATGGCTACACGTTGCGTCTGCTGTTGGCTTTGACGTTTAACCAAGCCTTTACCAATCGCAATAGGAGTCATTTCTTCAGTTGGTTCAATACCTGTCGCACAACCACGAGGGTAGCGAACCGCCGTTGGGCCATCTTTATAGCGATAACCGGTATAGAGCATTTGGCGACATTCATCTTCATCAGATGGTGCCATAACGACCATATTGGGAACACAACGCAGGAAGCTTAAATCAAAAGCACCTTGGTGAGTTGGGCCATCAGCGCCAACAATACCACCGCGATCGATAGCAAATAACACAGGTAAGCGCTGTAGAGCTACATCGTGAATTAACTGATCGTAACCACGCTGCAAGAAAGTTGAATAGATAGCGACAACAGCTGAGTAGCCTTCACACGCAAAACCAGCACCTAAGGTGACCGCGTGTTGCTCAGCAATCGCGGCATCAAAATACTGGTTTGGAAAACGCTGTGAAAACTCAACCATGCCCGAGCCTTCACGCATGGCTGGTGTAATGGCGAGTAACTTGTCATCTTTTTCAGCAACATCACATAACCACTTACCGAAAATTTGCGAAAATGTCGGTGAACTTGGTTTTGTTTTCGGCTTTCTAAATTGAGTGTGGTCGAATTTAGGCACTGCATGCCAACCGATAGGATCTTTTTCAGCAGGCTCATATCCACGACCTTTTTTAGTCATGATATGCAGGATTTGCGGGCCCTTTAAATCGCGCATATTACGCAGGGTTTCAACTAATGAATCAACATCATGACCATCAATCGGGCCAATATAGTTAAAACCTAGTTCTTCAAATAAGGTTCCAGGTACGACCATACCTTTAAGGTGTTCTTCAGTACGCTTTGCCATTTCTTTAATGACAGGCATACCTTTGAGCACTTTTTTGCTGCTTTCACGAATGGTGGTGTAGAAGCGGCCTGACATTAGTTGGGCTAAATGGTTATTCAGTGCGCCGACATTTTCTGAGATAGACATTTCATTGTCATTTAACACCACTAACATGTCATTGTGCAGATCGCCTGCATGGTTCATGGCCTCAAACACCATACCGCCGGTCATCGCACCATCACCGATAACGGCCACGACTTTACGATTTTTCTGCTCTTTTTCTGCAGCCACAGCCATGGCTAATGCTGCACTAACAGAGGTACCAGAATGCCCGACACTAAAGGTGTCGTACTCACTTTCTTCACGCCATGGGAAAGGGTGTAAACCGTTCTTTTGACGAATGGTATGCATTCTGTCACGACGACCAGTGAGAATTTTATGGGGGTAAGCTTGGTGGCCTACATCCCATACTACGCGGTCAAAAGGCGTATTATAGACATAATGAAGTGCTACTGTTAATTCAACAGTACCAAGGCCTGAAGCAAAATGGCCACTTGAGTTACTGACTGATTTAAGCAAAAACTGTCTTAATTCATCGGATAACTGTGGCAGCATGCCTTGCGGCAGCTTTTTCAAATCGTCAGGGGTATTAGCTTGAGCTAATACCGGAAATTGAGAATTATCGAAACTCATATGGCGGTAAACTGTCTCTTTATATTCTTCGCGCAATGATATAGCGGGCGAAGTCTGCAATTAACTGGCTATTGTAGGTCAATTTTGCCAGCGCTGATAGTGCATCGTTAATTAGTTGCTCGGCGCATTCATTTGCACCCTTAAGCCCTAATAATTTAGGAAAAGTGCTTTTATTGGACTCTTGATCACTGCCTTGGGGTTTACCTAATTCTTCAGTGCTGGCAATGATGTCTAAAATGTCATCTTGTACTTGAAAGGCTAAGCCAATATTGGCGGCAAAGTCTCTGATAATTTGTTGGTCTAGGCTTGATGCTGATGCCGCGATTAAGGCAAGTTCTGCAGCGCAGCTAATTAAGGCACCGGTTTTTTTATTATGTAACAGGGTTAGCTGCTCAAGGTCTATACGCTTATTGGTGGCGCCTAGATCAATAGCTTGTCCGCCGCACATACCACTATAACCCGATGCTTTAGCTAAAGCGGTTACCATAGCAAGTTGCTGAGAGGCGCTAATGCTCTCATTAGGCTCGCAAATAAGTTCAAAGGCTAAGGTTTGCAGGGCATCGCCTGCAAGGATAGCGCTGGCTTCATCAAAAGCAATATGCACCGTTGGCTGGCCGCGGCGCAGGGCATCATCGTCCATGGCAGGTAAATCATCATGGATTAATGAGTAGGCATGAATACATTCGATAGCGGCTGCGGCGTTATCAAGCTGCTTTAAATCAGCACCTAACATTTCACCAATGCTATAAACCATAAAAGGTCGAATGCGTTTGCCGCCCAATAAGGCGCCGTGGGTCATTGCGGCTTTTAATATAGGGGCAGCGTCATCAAGCTGGGCAAGTTTAGTTGCTAAAACTTGGTTCACGCGTTGTTGGTATTGTTCAATTGACTGGGCTAACACACTTATTCGCCTTCAACGGTAAATGGGCTGAGGTTGGTATCGTCTTCATTTAATAAGATGGAAACTTTTTGTTGAGCCTGTTCTAGCTTAGATTGGCTCTGGCGCACTAGCTTAATGCCGCGCTCAAATTGTTTAAGGGCATTATCTAAAGTGACTTCACCTTGCTCAAGATCTGCAACAATGTTTTCAAGCTCCGATAAGGATTCTTCAAAACTTAGATTCTCAGGTTTTTTTGCCACAATTCTTATTCCTTCTATTATGCGGGGACAAGGTATATCAGGCCGCGCTAAGGGTCAAATTCAGTCGTTGTTTATTTGCTCAATAGCACGCTTTGTGACTGAATATTTATATAATTCATAAAATATTCCTAAACTTGGGCTAAGTTTGACCGATATAGATAATGAATACCAGTGTCAAGCGGTCGCTTTAAGCGAAGTTTGAAATCCATGGTAGTAATAATGGTAGTCGTAATAGCATTTTTTGATGCTTTTTTGATAAACCAGCCAATTAATCGATGAAAGTGTCACTGTATGAGTTTTTTTTGTTCGTTTGAACATTTGTCCCAATAGCTCAGAGTGTTACATTGGTATTCATAGAAGTAAGGCAGCATTATTAAGACTGCGCTCAAGGAGAAATTGTGGATTTAGCAACCCTAATAGGTTTAATAGGCGCCTTCGCTTTTATTATTGGTTCTATGGTGAACAGTGGTGGGATTTCGATTTTTATTGATGCGCCATCGGTGATGATTGTGCTTATTGGTTCTCTTTTCGTTGTGATGATGAAATATAATCTTAAGCAATTTTTAGGCGCGGTAAAAATTGGCGCTAAAGCTTTCATGTTTAAAATTGATAAGCCTGAGGAGTTAATTGACCAATCAGTGAATATGGCTGATGCAGCCCGTAAAGGGGGCTTTTTAGCATTAGAAGAAGCGCAGATCGGTAACAGTTTTATGCAAAAAGCGGTCGACATGTTAGTGGATGGCCATGATGGTGATGTGGTGCGTGAAGCCTTAGAAAAAGATATTGCCCTGACCGAGGAAAGGCATAAAACCGGCATTGGCATTTTTAAATCCTTAGGTGATGTGGCCCCAGCCATGGGCATGATTGGTACCTTGATTGGTTTAGTGGCCATGCTATCGAATATGGATGACCCTAAATCAATTGGCCCGGCAATGGCGGTGGCATTATTAACCACGCTTTATGGCGCGATTATCGCCAATATGGTGGCGCTCCCGATTGCTGATAAATTGCAATTACGTATGAGTGAAGAGTTACTTAACCGCAATTTGATTATGGATGCGGTCTTGGCGATTCAAGATGGTCAGAACCCACGTGTTATCGAAGGTTTCCTGAAAAATTATCTAGGTGAAAAACAACGTCAAATCGATACCACGGACGGAGAGTAGCTCATGGCTAAAAAAGCCAAGTGTGATTGTCCACCACCCGGCGCGCCGTTATGGCTAGCCACCTTTGCTGATCTTATGTCGTTATTGATGTGCTTTTTTGTTTTGCTGCTGGCGTTCTCTGAAATGGACGTGATGAAGTTTAAGCAAATTGCCGGTTCGATGAAGTATGCCTTCGGGGTGCAAAATAAAGTTGAAGTTAAAGATATTCCTAAAGGCACCTCGGTGATTGCGTTAGAGTTTCGGCCGGGAAAACCGGACCCTACCCCTATTGAAATTATCAATCAGCAAACCAATGAGATGACAGAGCAAACCATTGAGTATCAAGCAGGCGACGATGCCAGTGCGGGCGGCGTGCAAAAACAGCAAGGGGATAATCGCGGCGGTAATGCTCAAGCGACGGCCCAGCAACAAGCACAGGCTCAGCAAGCCCAAGCGAAGTCTGAGCAAGAAAATATTAACGACCAAGTGAAAAAAATGGCCGAAAAACTCAATGAGGAAATTGTTGATGGCGCCATCGAAATTGAATCGTTAGGGCAACAGATTATTATCCGGATCCGCGAAAAAGGCTCTTTTGCATCGGGTTCAGGCTTTTTACAGCCAAGATTTAAACCTGTTATTCGCTCAATTGGTGACTTATTAAAAGATGTTCCCGGCATTATTACAGTATCAGGTCATACCGATGGCATGCACATTAGCAATGAGCTTTACAGTTCTAATTGGGACTTATCCAGTAAACGCGCAGTCTCAGTAGCCCATGAACTGGCCAAAGTGACAGGCTTTGATGACAGCAGAATGCGGGTGGTGGGTATGGCATCTAATGCGCCATTAGTGGCTAACGACTCTGATAAAAACCGTAGCCGTAATCGCCGAGTTGAAATTGCTATTGAACAAGGCAAGGCGAAAGAGTCTGCTGAGATAGAAGTACTCGCGCCACAATCACAGCAGCCATAGAAACGCGCTCTTTATATAAGATGAGATTAGCCGCTTAGTCCTTAAGCGGCTTTTTATCGGCTTTAAATAGCGCTGTATAGCCAGTAATCGCAACGCCGTTTCACTGACGCTGTGTTGCAGTATTGCTTAGACTGCTAATTTTATTTAGATTTAATGACAGCCTTAGCACCTAAGCTCAAAGATTGTGTGTAATAAAATTTATTGTGTTTGGTATATAGACAGTTTTTGCTATAATCCCGCCTTTGTTGGCTGGTTAATTTCCAGCCATTATTATTTTTGACTTTTATGAGTTGATTTTGCGCTGAATATCAACGCAATCCGTAGTCGTAAAAGTGAACATCCAAATCAGTTGCCGCGGAAATCCAATGAAGTTTATTGTAAAGCTATACCCAGAAATCATGATGAAAAGTAAAACTGTTCGTATGCGTTTTACTAAAATTCTTGAGACCAACATTCGAAATGTACTTAAAAAAGTTGATGACGAAGTAAAAGTACAACGTCAATGGGATCGCATTATGATCCACGTCAACAGCGATGAACAAACGCGCATTAACGCCATTGCTGAGCGTTTAGAATGTATTCCTGGTATTGCTCATGTTGTTCAAGTTGATGAATACAGTTTTGAGTCAATGGATGATATCTACCAGCAAGTACTGCCAGTTTATAAAGAGCAATTGGCAGGTAAAACCTTCTGTGTTCGCGTTAAACGTACTGGAAAGCATGACTTTAATTCAATTGAAGTTGAGCGTTACGTTGGTGGCGGTTTAAACCAGCACACAGATGCTGTGGGTGTGAAATTAAAAAATCCAGATATGACGGTTAATTTAGAAATTGACCATGAAAAACTGTATATGGTTGTGCGCCGTATTCCCGGTTTAGGTGGTTTCCCAATGGCGACCCAAGAAGATGTATTATCGCTTATCTCAGGTGGATTTGATTCAGGTGTATCAAGCTATCAATTCATCAAAAAAGGTGCCCGCACTCACTATTGTTTCTTTAACTTAGGTGGCGCGCAGCATGAGATTGGTGTTAAGCAAGTGGCTTATCATTTGTGGCAGAAATATGGCGAGTCACACAAAGTGCGCTTTATGACTGTACCATTTGAGCCAGTGGTTGCTGAGATTCTAGAAAAAATTGATAACGGTCAAATGGGCGTTATTCTTAAGCGTATGATGATGCGCGCCGCCACTAAAATGGCTGAAAAGTACAACATCCAAGCTTTGGTTACAGGTGAGAGTTTAGGTCAAGTTTCAAGCCAAACTCTGACCAACTTAAACGTAATTGACCGCTGTACGGATTTATTGATTTTACGTCCATTAATCACCATGGATAAGCAAGACATTATCAATGAAAGTCGCCAAATTGGTACTGAAGATTTCGCTAAAGCGATTCCTGAATATTGTGGTGTGATTTCGCAAAAGCCAACCGTTAAGGCTGTACTGGCAAAAATTGAAGCAGAAGAGCTTAAATTCAGTGAAGACTTAATTGACCGTATTGTAGAAGATGCCGTGGTTATCGATATTAAGCAAATTGCTGAAAAAGTTGAAACCACAGTAAGTGAAACTGAAACCGTTGATGCAATTGAAGCTGGCAGTGTTGTGATTGATATCAGAGCACAAGATGAAGAAGAGCAAAACCCACTAAGCATTGATGGCACTGAACTCTTAAAAATTCCTTTCTTTAAATTAGCAACGCAATTTGCTGATTTAGATAAAAGTAAAACCTATTTACTCTACTGTGATCGCGGCGTAATGAGTAAATTACAAGCGTTATACCTGACTGAGCAAGGTCACAGCAACGTTAAAGTATACCGTCCTTAATGGCGTAAAAGGAGTATCGCTAGTCGATGCTCCTACTTAAGCTTTGCAGGCTGTGATGTGTATTTCATATTGAAACTGCGACAGTCATTTTAGCCCATAAAAAAACCGCATTACCATTTAAATGGTCAATGCGGTTTTTTTGTTACTGTTTTTACAGTAAATTAATCAGCAGTGCGCGTTTCAGCGGTAGTGATTGGCTGTTGAACTTCTTTGTCTGCAACTAAAGTGCTGTTAACATCAACCTGAACATTACTTTGCATTTCTGTCATGCTTTGTTGAAGCTCTGCGTTTATTGAAGCTTGAAGGTCGCTGATATCAATGCCTTCTTCATTTGCGCTAGCTGTAAAAGCAAAACAAGAAAGTAAAGCTACTGTAGCTAATGATTTTAAATTGAACATAAAGGTCGCCTCCGGGCTGACTTAACACTGGCGGACACACCCTTACACTGCGTAGAAGTTGTCCAACTCACCATAAATCTGATGGTCATAATTTAACCGAATACAGTGTTCTTTACAAACGACAAAATGTAACGCTATTCATTAGAAAAACTAATTAAAAAACGAGAGATGGATCACTATGTCGCGAAGATTGCCACCTTTGAACGCGGTAAAAGCATTTGAAGCAGCAGCAAGGCACTTGAGCTTTACCCGTGCCGCTGAAGAGTTGTTTGTTACTCAGGCTGCTGTTAGTCATCAAATTAAAGCATTAGAAGATTTTCTAGGCCTAAAGCTGTTTCGCCGCAAAAATCGTTCGCTTTTATTGACCGAAGAAGGTCAAAGTTATTTCCTCGATATTAAAGATATTTTTATCCAATTAGGTGAATCAACCGACCGATTATTAGCCCGAAGCGCCATTGGTTCGTTAACGGTAAGTATGTCACCAAGTTTTGCAATTCAATGGCTTGTGCCGCGTTTGGCTAAGTTTAGTGAGCAAAATCCCGATATTGATGTACGCATTAAAGCTGTTGACAGCGAAACGGGCTCATTGACTGATGATGTAGATGTGGCCATCTATTATGGCCAAGGTAATTGGCCTGGCTTAAGAGCGGATAAATTGCGTAATGAAGTGCTCATTCCGGTGTGTTCACCGCTGTTACTTAATGGACCTAAACCATTAGAGAAACCCAGCGACTTAAAAAATCATACCTTACTGCACGATTCTAGCCGTCATGATTGGCAGGCATGGTTTAGGCAATGTGGAATTAGTGAAATTAATGTTAATTCTGGCCCCATCTTTAGTCATTCATCGTTAGTACTGCAAGCTGCCGCTCATGGCCAAGGTATTGCGCTGGGTTACAGTGTACTCGCAAGGCCGGATATAAAAGCAGGCCGCTTGGTGTGTCCGTTCTCAGAGGTGCTAGTCAGCAAAGATGCTTATTACTTAGTGTGTCAGCAAAATCATTCTGAATTAGGTAAAGTCGCTGCCTTTAGAGAGTGGATGGTAGATATGTTTGCTGAAGAGTCTCGCAGTGAATTACTGTCAGGCTAGGGCTAACTTACCCAAGCTTAACCACATAGCGTAGTAATTAATGCTGTTGTCACTAACAATCGAAGAAACTAATGATATGACCCCCCTAGGCCCAGCTGTAACAAACGATAGTTTAGAAATTGAATCAATCTTACAGGGCGACCCCAGTAAAACATTAGTGGTATTGGCCCATGGCGCTGGGGCTAATATGCACCATGAGTTTATGGTCGATATCGCCAATGGCTTGGTTGCTAAAGGTTATCAAGTATTGCGCTTTAACTTCTTATATATGCAAGCCAATATGCAAGATGGCAAAAGAAGGCCGCCAGATAGAGCGCCTAAACTGTTAATGCATTTTACTAGGCTACTTAATTCCATTGAACAAACCATTGAAGACAATGATCTTGTGGTCGAAAACATTGTGTTAATGGGGAAATCAATGGGTGGCAGAATGGCGGCGACATTGTTAACCGATGACGAACTTATCATTAATGATGAGCAGGTTGAGATCTCTGCTTCAGTTAACGCCTTAATTAAAGGCTGCATTTGCTTAGGTTATCCCTTTGTTCCATTAAAAGGCGGAGAGCCGAGACTTGAGCCGTTAAATAATGGCATAAAACCATTAATGGTGGTGCAAGGTGAGCGGGATAAATTTGGCGGTATAAGCGAAATACCCCAGTGGGATATAAATAAACAAGTCAAAGTCAGCTGGATAACCGATGGCGATCATAGTTTTAAGCCACGTAAGTCGTCAGGAACCACATTAGAGGCTAATCTGAAGCACTGCTTAACCATATGTGATCAGTTTATTACTGATATTGTGGATTAATTTTCTATAAAGCGAGATATCAATGAGACAAGGTTTATTACTGTTAGCGGCAATCAGTGGTTTTTTAGCGGTTGCTTTAGGGGCTTTTGGTGCCCATGGGTTAAAAAGTATTGCCCCGCCTGAGTTGGTTGCGATTTTTAAACTCGGTGTCGATTATCACTTTTATCACACCTTTGCCATTATTGCCGTAGCGTTAAGTGGTCACTGGATAAGTTCAAAACTGCTGGATTGGGCAGGTTATTTATTCTTCGTGGGTATTTTATTATTTTCAGGTTCATTGTATTTATATGCCTTTACTGGCGCCAAATGGATTGGGCCAATTACCCCTATGGGCGGCGGTTGTATGCTGATTGGCTGGACATTGTTTGCCATTGGGATAGCAAAACATACTAAGCAGAAATAACTTAGCGTCACCTTTGGCAAATATTTCAAAGCAGCAGCTTGTTTATCAAATCTGCTGCTTTGTTGCTTTTATCGGTTTGCCTTTTCTATTTAACACAGCGGCATAATTTTTGAGTATAATGCCCCCATTATTTTGTCCTTCGACCATACTGTGAAGCAGTTATGGTTATAGAAGCTTAAGGCTTATCATGAAAAACCTCTTTATATTTTGCCGCGCAGGCTATGAGAAAGATTGTGCTGCAGAAATTCAACAGCGTGCAGCTGAATTAAATATTGGTGGCTTTGTTAAAACCAATACCAATGATGCTTATGTGATTTACCAATGTTTTGAAGAAAACGGCGGTGAGCAACTGGCAAAGCAAATTGAGTTAAATTCATTAGTGTTTGCAAGACAAATGTTTGCTGCTGGTGAGTTGATAAAAGATTTGCCTGAAAAAGACAGAGTATCACCGATTGTGGCTGCTTTAAGTGAAGTGTCAAAAGCGGGAGAATTACGAGTTGAAACTCCAGATACCAATGAAGCTAAAGAACTGTCAGGTTTTTGCCGCAAATTTACTGTGCCTTTACGCCAAGGCCTGAAAAAGTCTGGCGCATTATTAGCTCAAGAAAATGACCGCAGACCTATCATTCATGTGTGCTTTGTAGCGCCGGGTACGGCTTATGTCGGCTATTCATTATCAAACAATAGCTCACCTTATTTTATGGGCATTCCCCGTCTTAAAATGGCTGCCGATGCTCCGAGTCGTTCAAGCTTGAAATTAGATGAGGCTTTTGGGCAATTCTTGACAAAGGAAGAGCAAGAAGACCGCTGCCGCTCAGGGCTTCATTCTGTGGATTTAGGCGCTTGTCCTGGTGGCTGGACTTATCAGCTAGTACGTCGTGGCATGTTTGTCGCCGCAGTTGATAATGGTCCTATGGATCAGAAGTTAATGGACACTGGACAGGTTAAACATTATCGCGCCGATGGTTTTCGTTTCGAACCACCAAGAAAAAACATTTATTGGTTAGTGTGTGACATGGTAGAAAAACCGTCACGTGTTGCTGAGCTCGTTGAAGCTTGGGCGATTAATGGCTGGTTTAAAGAAGCCATTTTTAACCTTAAATTACCAATGAAAAGTCGTTATAAAGAAGTCAGACAGATTTTAGATACTATGGCTGAAATTTTAAAAGAAAACGACATCACAGATTTTAAATTACAGTGTAAGCACCTTTATCATGATCGTGATGAAGTGACAGTTCACTTATGGGTTAAACCTAATACTGCTTGGGCGTTTAACTAAGCTATTTAGCTGGAAATTTAAACAAGCATTAAAAAGCCCTTAGTGAATATCACTAAGGGCTTTTTTATTATCCTTTAATTAAAACTAGAGTTATTAGCGCTGCAATAACTCAGCTAAAAGGGTAATAAAGCTTATCCTAAACGATCAACAACAGCTTGAGTGAAGTCAGTTGTACCATGAGTACCACCAAGATCGCGGGTTGTGCGGTCGCCTTCTTCAATCACAGCAGATACTGCAGAGCGGATCATTTCCGCTTTGTCAGCCATGCCTAAATACTCCAGCATTTGTATAGAGGCTAGAATCACGGATGTAGGATTTGCAAGATTTTTGCCTGCAATATCAGGTGCGCTACCATGAACCGCTTCGAAAATTGCCGCATCTTTACCGATGTTTGCGCCAGGCGCCATACCTAAGCCGCCAACAAGACCTGCACATAAGTCAGATAGAATGTCACCGAATAAGTTAGTTGTTACCAATACATCAAAGTTTTCTGGATTCATGACCAACTTCATACACGTTGCATCCACAATCATTTCTTCTGTTTCGATATCTGGGTAACGCTGGCTCACTTCACGCGCCACTTTCAAGAATAAACCTGAAGTTGACTTCATGATGTTGGCTTTATGAACGATAGTCACTTTTTTACGGTTTTCTTTACGTGCTAGCTCATAAGCAAAAGTGGTAATTTGCTCTGCACCTTGACGAGTAATGATACTGGTCGCTTCAGCAGTAGCGCCATCGTCAGATACTTTTTGGCCTAAGCCTGAATACATACCTTCAGTGTTTTCACGTACTGTGATGATATCAATGTTGTCATAACGTGCTTGAGTACCTTTAAAAGAAAGTACAGGGCGCACGTTAGCATATAAGCTGAATTTTTTACGTAGGCTTACATTGATAGAGGTAAAACCTTCACCGACAGGTGTGGTTAATGGCCCTTTAAGGGTAATACGGTTTTTTTCGATAAGGTCTAAGGTACGCTGAGGTACTAATTCACCTTGCTTTTCTAATGCGGCTAAACCGGCGTCTGCAAACTCATATTCAAAGTCGCAACCAGCCTTGTCGAGAATTTTTAAAGCCGAATCGATAATGCTTGGTCCAATCCCATCACCTGGGATTACGGTTATAGTACGTTTTGGCATGGATAGTCCTTCCACTTAGTGGTTACTGCATTTTCTTGTTATTGTTTACAACACCTTAACAAGACTACTTACTCACGGTTTTGTTGCGGCGCATTTTAACGAATTTAGATTTTTTTTTACAGTTTTTAGTGAGTTTAATCACATATTTTTTTAAATAATTAAGCTAATCCTCAGGTGATTGCTTTAAGATATTCACAACCATGTAATTGAAAGGCTTATTTCGCGTCATAAATCAGCTTTAGTTGTTAATAAAAGGTTGGTTGTAAAGTTGTTTCGCGTGCATAGCATAAGCAGGTGACAGATTTTAAATAGACGACTTTGGTCTACTAACTACAGTCTACTAGCTTTGGGCCTACTAACAATCTAAGGGGCTGCAAAAATAACTTGGCACAGTTTAGTCTGAAAGGTCATTAATTAAATTGCGGTGATATTTTCAACAATGCTTTATTAAATTTCAATTATGTTTTCAGTTAATGAATTTAGCTGAACTGTATTTCATTCCATAACAACAATAACGAGGAAGATTTGAAGTTACGTAACCTTATCCCATTGACTCTGTTAGCAGTGTCAATGTCAGCCATATCAGCTGACAACATTAAGCCGTTATTGCTCGATGATATTATGCGCTTTGAGACCTTACAGACTCCCGTTATCTCTGAAAATGGCACAGTGTTAGCGGTTGAGGCTATGCCAGATCGCGGTAATAGCCGCGCTTTAGTCAATCAAGTGGCTACACAAAAGCAGTATCAAATTGATGGTGGCTCTGATGTTAAAGTCAGCGCAAATGGTGATTATGTGATTGCCACTATTGCGCCGAGCTTATTAGAAAAAGAAACCCTCAAAAAGTCTGAGCTTAGTGCAGGGCTTAGCTTACTGAATACCAAAACAGGTAACCAGCAACAGTTTAAGCGGGTTAAACAAGCTGAGTTTAGTACCAAAGGTGATTATTTAGCGGTTTGGTTTGATATTGATGACACTAAAGAAGATGGCAAAGAGGACGCTGAAGAAACGAGCATTAATGGCGCAGATAAAGGCAGTGGTTTTAAGCTCATTCAACTCGCCACCAATACTTTTCAGGAGTTTGACCATGTTACTCAATTTAACTTTGACCGCTCAGGTAACCAATTTGTGGTTGCCATTAATGATATTGCTGCCAAGCAGCATGTGATTAAAAAGGTCGATTTAATCACTAATACTCTAACGCAAGTTTATAAGTCAGACGGTTATCAAGTGGCAGAGCTGAGTTTATCTGATGATGGCAACTGGCTTGGCTTTACCCAAGGGGATGCAAGTGTAGAGCGTGATGAGCGAGAGTATCAACTGAAGCTTTTGGCTCTAGAGTCTCTTAAGCTCAAACAGGTGCCAACAGATGATGACTGGACTTTGAATCAGCATTCAAAAATTTTCTTTTCTGAAGATAGCTTAAGGCTATTTATTGGCCGCGTACCGCAAGTAGATAAAGCCCTGACACTGGCATCAATAGAGTCTGAAGCCGATTTATTTGACCAACAAATTGTTACCGGACTTCGTGATTTAAAAGTGTGGCATGGTGACGACCCAAAAATAAAACCTCATGAAGTAAAACAATATGCCAAAGAGTTAAAGCGCACTTATCTTGCTGTGATGCACGTTAATGCTAACCGTATAGTGCAACTGGCAGATAAAGCCGTACCCGATGTGCACTATGGTGAGCAAAAGCGTTATTTATTAGCTACCTCAGATGTGCCTTATCAAAAAATGATCACCTGGGCAGGCTTTTATCAAGATGTCTATTTAGTGGATTTAAATACTGGCCGTAAGCTGCAAATCTTAACTCAACATGCCTCAGGTGAAATGCCAAGCTTGTCTCCTAATGGGCGTTTTGTAGCGTATTATCAACAAGGTGGGTTGTTTTTATATGATATTGCTAATGCCAGAAAACACAGCTTAACCAAAGATATTGCGATTAGCTTTGCTAATGAAGACCATGATTATCCAGGTAATGCGCCAAGTTACGGCTTGGGACCTTGGTTGGCAGATGGTTCTGGCATTATTGGCTATGACAAATATGATGTGTGGCAATTTAGCAGCTCATCGTTTGACGGCTTTATGCTCTCTGCGGGTGAAGGGCGTAAAAACCGTCAGCAGTTTAGATTGGCCGGGTTATATGCAACGTCAGATACGCCTGCTGTCATTGAGCAGCAGCAAGCGCTGCTATTGCACGGTTATAATGAACACACCAAAGCTGACAGTTTTTATCGCGCCACTGTTGGCGTCCCTGGGGTTTCGTTGCAACTTGAAACCGAGGCAAAATTGACGGTACTTGCCCGCAGTAAAAATAGCGACACTATGGTGTTTTCTAAGCAGCGTTATGATCTTTACCCTGATTTATACACCTCAAGTGTGAATACGCCTAATGAAGCCAGCCAACAAACTGACTTAGATAGTCAGCGAGATGATTTTAATTGGGGCGCTGCAGAATTGGTGCGTTGGCGTGATGGTGATGGCCGCCCAGCTGATGGCGTACTGATTAAGCCCACGAATTATCAAGCCGGTAAACAGTATCCGGTTATGGTGTATTTCTATCGCTTTATGAGCGATCGTTTGCATTCATTCCCGCATATGGCAATTAATCATCGACCAAACTTTGCTTGGTATGCAGATAATGGCTATGCCATTTTCTTACCTGACATTCGTTTTGAAGTAGGTTACCCGGGGATCTCGTCAGTAAAGGCATTAACTGCTGGCGTTCAAAAAATCATTGATATGGGCGTTGCCGACCCAGATGCCATTGGTATTCAAGGCCATTCATGGGGCGGTTATCAAACCGCTTTCGCTGTGACCCAAACCAATATCTTTAAAGCAGCGGTTACCGGTGCGCCCGTGTCGAACATGACTAGTGCTTATAGCGGCATTCGTCATGGCTCTGGCCTTGCTCGTCAATTTCAGTATGAAACAGGTCAAAGCCGAATTGCTGAAAGTTTGTTTAAGTCGCCGCAAAAGTACATTGAAAACTCACCGGTGTTTTATGCTGAACGCATTCAAACTCCAATGATGATTATGTTTGGTGATAAAGATGATGCGGTGCCGTGGGAGCAAGGCGTGGAGCTATATCTTGCCATGCGCAGAACCGGTAAAGATGTGGTGTTTTTACAATATGAAGATGAACCACATCATTTGAAAAAGTACCCTAATAAACTAGATTACACCATTCGAATGAAGCAGTATTTTGACCATTATTTAAAAGGCGTTGCAGCGCCTAAGTGGTTAAAAGAAGGTGAGGCGTATCGAGAATATAACCAAGATTAACGATTACAATTCAATCTAATATTGAACTAAAAATGCCACTGATAGCGATATACAGTGGCATTTTTTATGGGTTCAGCTGAGCGGTTACTGTTCTGAAGTTATTGCTGTTTCTATGCCTTGCTCTGCGGGAATTGGACTGGTTTGTATCGCGTTAAGATCGGTTTCAGTTTGAGGTGCGATAGCGATAATCGGTATTTGCAGAAATTGCTCATAGGTTTCTTGCCCCCAAGCAATCAGCTCACCATCTTTAAATAACAGCGGCGTGCATTCATCTTTAGTGGTTTGACCGTCGGAGGTGACATGGTGAGTGCGGTAAAACATAATTTGAAAGCTGCCATCAGATGATGCTTTGGCCTCTGAAAAATCGGCTCGGCCCATTAGTTGCCTAATGCTATCAATAGTTTGGCCAATTATAATTTCGCTAAGCATTTTATGGTTAAACTCTTGGCGTTCTTGCCAGCTGCGATCTTCTGGCCGAGTCTCGTAGACAAATATAACGAAAATAACAAAAGTGACATATGCAATAAAGATGGTTGCGATTAAATATGACACTTTAGATTTCATCAGGCGATTCCTTGCTTCATTAATGGTTAGCTAACTACTCTAAACTGCTTGAGGTTAATGTTTAGCGGCATATGGCATTGCAGTTGCGCCAATTTATAACTGATTCTTGCCATCTCTTTGCCCTCTGATAATTTTAGCGCTTGTTTCGCACCAAGATTATCCAGTGACTGGTATAAGTTTGCCAAGCTTCTAAACTTGTTTAATAAATCCGCTGCTGATTTTGGCCCAATACCGGTAATACCAGGAACTTTATTCCCCGCGTCTCCCGCAAGCGCGATAAAGTCTAAAATTTGATTTTGCTGCACGGCGAGCTTTTTCTCTAAGGCTTTTATATCAAAATATTGCTGCTTGAAATGATCCCAAATAACAATATTGCTATGCATCAGTTGCCCAAACCCTTTGTCGGTTGACACTATGATGGCCTGACCGTTATTTTCAGCAATTTTAGTGGCCAAGGTGGCAATCACATCATCGGCCTCTGAAATGGCATCATGGGATTGAACATGTTCAATGGCCAGAGCGGTTTTGATATCTTCAAGGCCAGCCTTTAAAGCGACAGACATAGGCTTACGGCCTTTTTTATAATCAGGGTAGAGCTGTTTACGCCACGATTCTTCATCACCGTCCCACACCATAATGGCATGAGTTGGTTGGTGATGTTTAAGTAATTTTTTACATGCTGACAGTGTGCGCTCTTTAACACTGACGATATCCGTTTCATCTGGCAATACCGCATGAATACGCCTAACAAGATTAAGGCCATCGATAATGAGTAATTTATTCATGGTTTTCTTTTCGTTTGCAGTAAGGTCGCTCACATTGAGCCACTGTATGATTTAATTATAAATTAACCGTCCTTGAGCTTAAACCTTACGGCTTGTTTTTAACAGTGGAATCAATGGCTATTTAAGCGCTACTTGATTAAAAAGCAAGATGTAGACGGCAAAGTAAAGCAATATAACATGTGCTATTTTTTATTATTGATGCGATAGCAAGGAGTATATTCGCTGCCTGGCAGTTTCATTCTTTGTTGCGTTACGAACGCAGCAAGCAGTTTATCCATCATGGTCATCAGCCGCTCATCACCACTTATCTCAAATGGACCTAAGTCTTCAATAAGTTTAATGGTCTCACTTTTGACATTACCGGCAACAATGCCTGAAAACGCCCGCCGTAAACTGGCCGCTAACTCAGCTTTGTTCGGATGAAAAAACAGGTGCTGGTTTTTCATGACCTCGTGATTTGGCTCAAAAGGCAGTTGAAATTCAGGTTCTATTTTCAGCGCCCACTGGTATTGGTAAGCATCACCAAGTTGTTTACGCATGGCTTTTACATCGCTCATGCCTTGTTTCATCAGCTGCGCTACCTTTACAGGATCATCAATAATGATTTGGTATTTATCTCGGGCCTGCTGACCAAGGGTAGCGCCGATAAAGTCATCTATTTCAGTGAAGTAGTCCGCACTTTGTTTAGGGCCGGTTAAAATCAGTGGAAAGGGCAGCTGGGCATTGGCGGGATTAAGCAAAATACCCAAAATATAAAGCAGCTCTTCAGCGGTGCCAGCGCCGCCGGGAAAGATAACAATACCATGGCCTAAACGGACAAAGGCCTCTAAGCGTTTTTCGATATCTGGCATTATCACCAGCTCATTGACTATTTGATTCGGGGGCTCTGCAGCAATAATACTGGGCTCGGTTAAGCCAATATAGCGGGCATCTTTAATGCGCTGTTTGGCATGACCAATGGCGGCGCCTTTCATTGGGCCTTCCATTGCGCCTGGACCACAACCGGTGCAAATATCTAACGCTCTTAACCCCAACTCATAGCCTACTTCACGGGTGTATTGATACTCTATGGGGTTAATGCTGTGTCCGCCCCAACACACTATGACATTAGGATCGATCATCGGTGAAATGACTCTGGCATTACGCAAGATATCAAATACCACATTGGTAATGTGGCTGGCATTGGTGAGATTGATGTGCTTTAGATTGTCATATTTATTGTCGATATAGACGATATCGCGAAGCACAGCAAAAAGATGTTCTTGGATCCCTGCAATGATTTCACCATCAACGAAGGCTTGTGTTGGCGGGTTGATGAGCTCTAGTAATAAGCCGCGTTCACGTTGCAGCACATTGATATGAAAATTGGCGTAGCGCTTGAATAAAGCGTCAGAATTATCACTTTTTAAACCGGAGGCAAGCACTGCCAGTGAGCAGTTTCGCAGTAGTTGGTATAACTCATTTTTAGCACTTTGCTTGAGGCGATCAACCTCCATTTGCGAAAGTTGATCTAAGCTGCCTCTAGGGCTGATCTTTATTATCATATGCAACTCCTTGGTAGAGTTGCAGTAGATACTAGATATCGATTACAACTCTATCTCGACCATTATTTTTGGCTTTATAAAGTGCAGCATCAGCACGTTCAAAGGTTTCTTCGATACGTTCGTTTTCCATGACCTGAGCTGCACCTATGGATAATGTCACAGTAATTCTCTGATTTTTAAACTTAAATGGAATATTCTTAATTTTATCTTTGACCCGATTTAACAATAGACCAATATGCTCTTCATTGACATCTGGTAGCAATAAAACAAATTCTTCGCCGCCATAACGGGCAACAAACTCACTTTCTCTAAGGGAGTTTTTTAGCGCCATGGAAATGACTTGCAGGGTTTTATCACCGGTACTATGACCAAAACTGTCATTGACTGTCTTAAAGTAATCAATATCAGTTACCGCCACCCATAATGGACTATTAAAGCGTTTATGGTTTCTATACTCTTGCTCCATTCTATCTTCTAATGCAGCACGATTTGGCAGTTGGGTTAATGGGTCTAATAGGTTGAGTTTTTGATGCTCAAACAGTTTTTCTTTGTAGCTGTTGGCTTCTTTAGTAATAGAGCTTAGCTCTTTTTTCATCGACTCAACGGATTTACGTAGCAGTGATTGCTCACGAGTTTCAAGGGCTTCTTTACGGTTTAATGCATCTCGTAATGAAGCAAGTTGGACGGTCAGCTCAGTTTTTAGCGCGATGATATCATCGACGTCATCGACAATACCGTCAGCATTATCAACCCGCAGGTTAATTTCTTTATTAAGCTGAGTTTTAATTTGTTGTGAACGCTCGTTATTGTTTGCAGTATTATTGACCACATCACGAACTATGCTAATCGCATCATTTAAGGTATACAGAAAATCCTGAGAGGCGGTTTTTTCTCGGGCAATGTTATTCAGTAAAAAGCTCAGTATTGTTTGATATGACTCAAGTAAAGTATTGAGTTTAATATCACCCATAAGCACTTCTTTCATGACCAGAATTTGATCACGTTGCTCTTTTCTGAATTCTATCTCAGATATTTTTTGGGCTAACTCTTTTGCTAAAATTAAGTGTTGAGGCAAAATGACATGGTCATCAGCATTGGCAAACTTTTGCTGAAGAATTTGCTCGTAAAAGCCGATAACTTGTTCCACCTTAGGAATATATTCCCAAATGGTATGGATCGGCTTATTAAGATCTTTTTTAAAGTAATTAATTTCTTTTTTGATTTCATCAGGGGCAGAATCAACCCGCTGAATCTGGCTGATCACCCGGGACAGGCTGTTGCGACTCTCTTCAAGGCTAGTCATTGTTTGGCTATATTGTGCCTTTAATAACCGCTCAATACCCACCAATTCAGGCAAGGCTTCATCTATTTGCTCAAAACCCTGTAAATGATGTCTCAGTTTGGCAAGGCGATTATCTAATTCAAGATTTTGGCCCTTGCACGCTAAGCTTAAGTGTCCTAAAAATTGAATTAAGGTGCGTAATTTTTCACTACGATCATCATGAATTTCTTCGATAGCTAATTTAGCGGCGTTGAGCTTTTGTTTTAATAATGAAACTTGTGACACCGCTGCTGAAGAGTCTTGCATGCTGTAAGCCTTCTTTGAGAAAAATAAATTTGTTATTAGTCCAATTAACTATATTGGATAACAATACCACTAATTACTTGTTTACACACAATTTTTGTTTGCTTTTTTGATATATATCATTGACTTGTGTGTTATTTGAGCGTAAATCACGTGAGTTGTTAACTCAACCGGTTGGCCACTTAATATCGGCAGCTTGACGATTTGTTTCAGCCCTAATTATGCCTCTTTGCAGTGCATGGGTTAAATTTAAATACAAGGGTTTAAAAAATATCGCCGCAGGGGCAAAATTTAAGCTGCGAATACTGACATAGGTTTGATCCTCATTGAGGCTTTTTGCCGCCGCGAGGGCATATTGCACCGTTTCATATTGTAATTGTGCCGTTAATCTTACATCCGGATTGGCCAGTAATGGCAAGTTAACGTGGCCCATAATGGCGTGTAATGGCTGCTCACTAATATCTGAAAAATTAGGTATATTGCTTTTATTGGCAATGGTGATTGCAGCTAGCTGTGCTTGTAAGTTGGTTAATGTTTGCTGGGCTGATAACTCGTCTGAGAAACATAAGCCAAATTCACCCGGCTTGATGATGAACACTTCACAATGTAAATCCAGTTCTAATTGTTTACTAAGGGATACTGTAATCGCCTTATATTCAGATAAACCCAGATCAATATCAATATCAGCCAGGGCGCGTATATTCACTAAAGCCAGCGTTTTGGGTGAACGGGCACTTGAAAGTAAATTAATTAAGGCCTGGTAACCATTCAGTTGTGTCAGTGGTTCTTGTACGGATAACTGTCGTAAGGTTTGGCAGGTTTGTTTGGCACGATTTAATTTTTTTAGGCTGACAAACCATAAAAAGGCAAAGATAAATATCACCGCAAACAGGATTATAATAGCCTTTTGCTGGTCCTTGTTATCACCCATGTAGTGAGTGAGTTTTTGCTGTAAATTTCTAATTTCTAATTTGAATTTTTCTTCGTTTAAGCTTGAATGAACCATGTCATTGACTGGTGAATCTTGTTCACTTTGGCTAATGGCAACCATTTTATCCATTACCTCAAGGGTAGAGGAAATGTCATCCACTTTACGATAAGCAACGGAAAGGTATTCTAAGGCTTCTTTTTGGGCATCAATCAGTTGTTTTGATTCTGCTATCTCTAGCGCTGCCTCAGCATGTGTAATGGTTTGCTGCCATTGCTGCTGTTTTGAGCTTACCTGAGCAAACAATAACTCGTTATACACTAAGTAGTGTAATACCTTTCTGGCTTTAAAAATTTCATTGGCCATGGTCAAGTAATTGAGGGATGACTGATAATCATCTAAATAAAAGTAGGCTTCGCCGATATTATGAAAGTTAAGGGCTTGACCAATGAGATGACCATTTTGTTGATCAATTTGTTGGGCATTAAGGTAGTAATCAATAGCTTTATTCCATTGTTTTTGCATGCCATAAACCATGGCTATGACTGTCAGGGCCTTTGATTGGAAGGCTTGTTGTCCTAGCTGCTGAAAACTAATGGCGGCATTGTTGGCATTTTTTAGGGCTTCATCCCATTGGCCTAGATCTCGATATAATCGTGATAACTGAAATTGAGTGTGTGCATGTAGCACTGGGGTGTCTAATCGACTGGTAATACGAAATGCTTCGTTATAGTGCTGTAATGCCTTCGCCAGTTGCTGCTTATTAACATAGAACTTACCTAAAGCGGTTTCAGCTTGGGCAATGAAATAATCCACCCGCATTTGGTAGGCAAGGTCACGATACTGTTTGTAGTGATACATGGCTTGGGTATCTTGTTTTAGCAAGCTATTCATGATGCTTAAATAACCTTGTAACACAAATTTAAAGGTCATGGCTTCGCTGTCGTTGAGTGAGGCTATTTTGTTTAATGCCTCTTTGAACAGAATGATACTTTGCTGATATTGCTGATCCTCTCTTCCTCTTATTCTTCCTTCTAAGAGTAAAATTTTTGCTTCATCTAGCGGGCTAATAGCGATTGATTCAAGTTGCCTGGTTAATAAGCGGGCATGACTGACTTCATTAGGGGCTGTGATGGTTGATTGTAAATATAATCTTGCTAGGGTCGCTAAATCTCTTTGTAATTGCTTAGGTTGGTATTTTAACTCTTCAGCCAGTTGTTCAAATTGCTGGCGGTTGTTAAATGATAATGGGAAGTTGGTTTTTTTCTGCAGTTGCTCAAACAACTGAACTGGGCGTTCATTAAACTCAATTTCAGCTTCGATAAAGGTATCCGCAACAACAGGAAAGGCCGACAGTAATATTAAGCTGAGTAAACCACTGATGAGTTTTCGCATGAAGAATGAGCAACCTTATTATAATTTTTGTAAGCTTTTATTGTTACTAGGTGAGTGAACTCACTGTACTTGTTATACTGCGCGCCTTAAGGGAAGAAATTTAATTACAAGTCCTTAAAAACATAACAAGAATAATAACAGAAGGAATCGAGAGTGAAAGCCAAAAAATTGACTATTTTATCTGCCAGCTTACTTTTTAGCGCCAGCAGCCTTGCCCAAGTTAGTTACCAAATCGATTTGACTCAGCCACAGCACCATTTAGCCCAAGTGAATGTTAGTTTCCCTACATCTTCAGCTGAGAATTTAACGGTCAATTTACCCGTTTGGCGTACGGGAAAATATGCAGTGCTGCCGTTAGCTGATGGGGTTCGCTCATTTACAGCAACAGATGAACAGGGCCAAGTGTTACCATGGCAGCGTACTGAGACGGGGGAATGGCAAGTGAATTTGTCAAAACCGACTGCAGTTAATGTCAGCTATCAGTTGTATGCCAATGATTTAGGTACTCGAGTGCGTCATATTGATAGCTCACATGCTTATATCGATGCCAGTGGGGTGTTTATGTATAGCCCAGAGTTTCGTGATGACAATGTGTTGGTTTCAATGAATGTGCCCCAAGGCTGGAACAGTTATTCAGGTATGGCACAGGGCAGCAAAGCCCATTCATTTATTGCTGATAACTATGATGTGTTAATTGACTCGCCAATTGAAACCGGTGAAAACGCCCATTATCGCTTTACAGCTGACGGTCGTGAATATGAACTGGTTTTTTGGGGTGAAGGTAATTACGATGCTCAGCAAATCGTTACAGATTTAACCAAAATCAGCAGCCAAGCTGAGGTGATTTGGGATGACTACCCGTTTGAGCGTTATGTGTATATGGTGCATGCCACCAGTGGCGCACGAGGCGCCACTGAGCATTTAAATTCAACCATTATTCAATTGCCACGCTTTAACTTTAGAGAACGTAAAGATTACCTGCGCTTTATCAGCACAGCATCTCACGAGTTTATCCATACTTGGAATGTCAAAGCTTATCGCCCACAGGGCCTAGTGCCTTATGATTACCAAAATGCCAGCATGACAGAGTTATTATGGATGGCTGAAGGCTCAACCAGTTATTTTCAAAATCAGTTATTATTGCGAGCCGATGTCATTACCCCGAAAGAGTTTTTTGCCGATTTAGCCAAACGGATAAATAACAACCTGCATAAACCGGGTCGTGAAATACAATCGGTTGCGCAAGCCAGTTTAAATGAGTGGACCAATACTGGCGGTGATTATGCCATTAACCATGGGGTCAATATCTATTCTGAAGGCTACTTGGCGTCGTTGTCACTGGATTTTAATTTATTGAAAGACACCCAGTTAGCGCATTCGTATCGTGATGTTCATCGTCAATTATACCGTGACCATAAACTGCCTAAAGGCTATAGCGTTGATGATGTAAAAGGTATTTTAAAGACGCTGGCAGGTAAAGATTATCAGCCTTGGTGGCAGCAGCATATTACCCAGCCATTCAGCTTAGATTTTGATACCTTACTGGCACAAGCGGGTTTAGCGATATCCTATGGCAAAGAGCCAAAGTCGACTGTTTACAGCGGTATGACGTTATCGGGTCAGCATGATGATTTAACACTATCCCATGTCAGCCGTAACAGCCCTGCATGGTTGGCGGGTATTGTTGCTGGCGATGAAGTGGTAGCCATTAACGGTTTAAAAGTCACTGCCGCGGGCTTTAAAAAGCGCTTAGAAGATTTCAGCCCGCAAGACACCATTAACGTAAGCCTGTTTAATAACGACACCTTAAAGCAGCTTGAGTTAACCTTAGATGAGCAACCTAAAGGTGAGCTAGCCATAATCGGTGTTGATTCACCAACGGCTGCACAAAAGGCCTTTCTTAAAGCTTGGTTAGGCATTGACTGGCCATTTGATGAGCAAGGTGAGTTTGCTAAATAAGCTAGTAAATTAATAGTTTTAATCAATTTTTTGATTAAAAGCATAGAAAGTTGCTACAAAAAAGCCCAATAGAAATAAATTCTGTTGGGCTTTTAAATTTGATTAAACCACTAAAGTGAAGTTACAAATTTAGATATTTTCTTCAATAGGCCCTAATGCCTGCTTCATCGCATTAATAAATGCGACTAGCTCGCCGCCCATTAATGCAAAATCGGCATCCAGTTTCGCCAAGGGATCTTCTGTGCCCACATCATCGGTAGCAGCTCTAAATTCTTCAGAAAACTTAAGGCGCTTAACGCTGGCATCAGACTGTAATAAAAACGCAATCGACTTAGCAAAATGCAATGACAGTTTATGTACTTGTTTGCCGGTCGCTAAATGGGCTAATACTTCATCTTCTTGCAGTACTTGCTGCTTAAAGCGCACAATGCCGCCTTCATCTGAATCAGACTTAAGCTCAGCTTCATCTTGCATTTCAAAAGGTTGTGGTGATGCGCCGTTTCTTAACCATTCGGTTAACGTGGTTTCAACTGGCGTAGTAAAGTGCAGCGGCACAACCGGTAGGCTGCCTAAGGCTTTGCGTAATAAAGCTAATAATTCTTCAGCTTTAGTGGCGCTTGAGCTGTCCACTAAAATCATTTCTAACTCAGGCATGATTAACGCATGGGTTTGACTACGACGAGAAAAAGCACGAGGCAATAGCGTCATGGTTATTTCTTCTTTCATCGCATCTTTTTCTTTCTTGGTCACTTTGCGGCTTTCTTGATCTTCTATTAACGCTACTTTTTCATCAAGCGCTTCTTTGATCACTTGGCCAGGCAGGATCTTTTCTTCTTTAGTGACACAAATTAAATGACGGTTTTCAGCGCTGTGAACTAACGCTTGGCCTTTTTTGCCCAATGCATTTGAAAAGCCAAACTTACTGATGTCTTGGCTTGAGCATGGCGAAAAGGTGAAGTCAGCTAATGCTGTTTCAAGTGCCTCTGTATCGGTACTGAAAGGCTTATTAAAACGATATAGGGTGAGATTTTTAAACCACATGAAAGACACTCTTCGAAAATTAAAAATGCAGTTTACGGTATCGTGGCGCTGGGGTAAACCATCATTCCCAATCTGCATGATTGTCGCTATGGCAGAATTCATCAAATTGTCATAAATCACTTTTAATTGATATTTTCTTTACTTTTCAGCGTGTTGATTATCTTGTTTTGTAATTGAATTAGTTTGTTCTAAATAAAAGTCCTGTTTTGAAATATTTCTGCAACAAAAGGTGTGCAATATTCGCCTCGTTCCCAAGCTATTAGGTAGCAGGTTTCTGCTCGTTCCAACTGATTAGCTGCACAGAAAAAGGTGTAAAACACCAACTATTAAGTCTAAAGGATGAAATGATGAACACTTTTTATAAAACGCTAGTTGCTTCTGCTATTGCTGCTGCCACGCTTTCAACCGCTCAAGCGGCAGAGCCACTTGAAATTTACGGTAAGCTCAATGTTTCAATTCAATCAAATGATGACGGTTCAGGTTCAGAAACACGAGTGCAAAGCAATGCATCACGATTTGGTGTGAAAGGCGCTTTCGAATTAAATAGTTCTTTAGAAGCGTTTTATACTATCGAATATGAAGTGGCAACTGACTCAGACAGCTCAAACAACTTCAAAGCCCGTAATCAGTTTGTTGGCCTAAAAGGCGACTTTGGTTCATTCGCGGTGGGCCGTAACGACACTATGCTGAAAAAGTCGCAGGGCAAAGTCGACCAGTTTGGTGATTACTCAGGCGATTTGAAAAACTTATTTGCTGGTGAAAACCGTATAGCAGAAACCGCAACTTACTTAACGCCTAAGTTTGGTGACTTCCAAGCGGGCGTGACTTACGCTGCATCAGGTGACAGTAAGCAAGCAGATGAGGATGGTTTCAGTATCGCTGCAATGTACGGTGACTCAGGGCTGAAGAAAACCCCAATTTATGCATCGGTTGCCTATGATGCTGAAGTTGCAGGTTATGATATTGTTCGTGGTACAGTACAAGGTAAAGTCGCAGGTTTTGTACTTGGCGGTATGTACCAACAAGAAGAAAAAGTCGATAGCGGTGATAGCAAAGATGGCTACTTACTCAGCGCTGCTTATAAAATTGACAGCGTGACCCTAAAAGCCCAATACCAAGACATGGAAGATAAAGGCGATTCATGGTCAATTGGCGCAGATTACTCACTAGGTAAGCCAACGAAGTTATTTGCTTTCTACACTGACCGTACTTCAATGGGTACAGTGGAAGATGCAGATGGTAATGATATGGATATCTCAATCGACGAAAGTTACTTTGCTGTAGGTATCGAACACAAGTTCTAAGTATCGCTTTATTAAAAGCGGTTTAACCGAAAATGTGTGATACATAACAAAGGAGGCATATCGCCTCCTTTGTGTTTTTCAATACATTAATTATGGCGTAGCGTGATAGATTTATGACAAAAATATGATTTTAATTCCATTTAGGGCCTTGAGATCATATTTCTGTAATAAAACTGACCAATAATACTAACGCGGCAAACTACTCACAGATAATATTATGACAGCTAAGATTTTAATTGTAGAAGATGAGTCAGCCATTCGAGAAATGCTGACATTTGTTATGGAACAACACGGCTTTACTACAACGGCTGCTGAAGATTTTGATTCAGCAATAGACCTACTGCAAGAACCTTATCCAGATCTGATTTTATTAGACTGGATGTTCCCAGGTGGAAGTGGAATACAATTAGCTAAGCGTTTAAAGCAAGATGAGTTTACTCGTCAAATTCCTATCATCATGTTAACCGCTCGCGGTGAAGAAGAAGATAAGGTTAAGGGATTAGAAGTCGGTGCAGATGATTACATTACTAAACCGTTTTCACCAAAAGAGTTAGTGGCACGTATTAAGGCTGTGTTACGCCGTAGTGCGCCAACACGACTTGAAGAGCTTATCGATGTGCAAGGGTTACAATTAGATCCGGTAAGCCATCGTGTCTCTGTTGGTGAGTCAGTGCTAGAAATGGGCCCAACCGAGTTTAGGTTACTGCACTTTTTCATGACTCACCCTGAACGTGTCTATAGCCGTGAACAGCTATTAGACAATGTGTGGGGCACCAACGTCTATGTTGAAGATCGCACTGTCGATGTCCATATACGCCGCTTACGCAAAGCCGTTGAAGACTCAGGCCATGATAAACTGATTCAAACCGTTCGCGGTGCGGGATATCGTTTTTCAACCAGAATGTAATTACTCACTATCAGCCAAAGCCTAATATACTGTTGTATTTCACTTTTGTTGTTTAGGTAAATGTAAATATTGTTATTTATTTACAGTAATTTAAGTGTAATTCAACGGCTTGGCTATAGTCAGTAACATGGTTTTAAGTTATCTTGTGAACCATTATTTTTCGACCGACAATACGGTAAAAAATCTGCTTAAGATTTTTTACCATCATAATTAGGCCGCTTATGTTTCGAGCTTACTCAGGGTCCAGACTTCTCCTTCGCCTTGTGGGGATCTTGTTGATTTTTGCCATCATAGGCATGATCATCAATCAAGTTTATATGAGTATTATTGTCGGTTGTATTGCCCTTTTAGGCTGGCATTACCGCCAAATTACCCGCTTAAATTACTGGCTTTGGAAAGACCGCAAACTCACTCCACCTCAAGGCACTGGCAGTTGGGAAGGTATTTTCAATGGCATATACCGCCTGCAAGGTAAAAATCGTCGCCGAGTTGGCCAGTTAGCGTCAATTTTAGGCCGCTTTAGGCAAGGTGCTGAAGCCTTACCAGATGCTGCGGTCGTACTTGATTCTGAACTCAATATTTTATGGTGTAACAAACTGGGGCAACTGCTGCTGGGTTTTGTTTGGCCCCAAGATAGCGGTCAACGCATTGATAACCTCATCCGTCATCCTGATTTTTCGGCCTACCTTAAGTCTGGTAAATTTAACGAGCCATTAGAGCTACCCTCACCACTATCGGATCAACGCTTATTAGAAATACGCTTAATGAGCTATGGCGACAGACAGATGCTACTGATTGCCCGTGATATTACCCGCATTAATCAGTTAGAGGGTATGCGCAAAGAGTTTGTTGCTAATGTATCCCATGAGCTAAAAACCCCGCTTACCGTACTGCAAGGTTATCTTGAGATCATGCAAAGCATGGAAGAGCCTGACAGCATGAACCATAAGCCACTTAAATTGATGCAGCAGCAAACTAGGCGAATGCAATCAATGGTGGAGCAGTTATTAGTGTTATCGCGTATTGAAGATGGGGCTGATATTGATTTAGAAAAAACCATCAATATGCAGGTCATGTTGGATATTTTAAAAGATGAAGCCTCGGCATTGGCAATGGATCAATACCAGCTTGAGTTCATTTGTGAGGATAATTTAAATTGTCACGGTAACGAAGTGCAATTGCGAAGCGCCTGTACTAACTTGATTTCAAATGCGATTCGTTACACAGAGCCAGGCGGCAAAATTACCATTCGCTGGGAGTTAGTCCCAAGCGGCGCTAAATTTAGCGTAACCGATACCGGCCTTGGGATAGCGCCACATCATATAAGCCGCTTAACCGAACGTTTTTATCGGGTTGATAATGCCCGCTCCAGTAAAACTGGTGGTAGTGGTTTAGGGCTAGCGATTGTAAAGCATGCGCTTAATCATCATTACAGTGAGTTGCACATTACCAGTGAGTTAGAAAAGGGCAGTTGTTTTAGCTTTATTATTCCAGCACATTTGGTGATTAAGGGGTAATGACTTTCCCCTAAATTTTTAGCATTAAAAAAGCAGACATCAATGTCTGCTTTTTTGTTTGTGTGACTTGTTGTGATAGCTGGTAAATTGCTGGTTCTGACAAGCTTTTGGACAAAAATCATTTAGATTATTTACTTAAATCGAGAGTCATCGGATTAGTTCAGGTATCTAAAACTCCAAGGTCTCACCATCAGCAGGAATAAGGACTTTATCTGACAAACCGTTTTTATCAATTGCTTCTTTAAGAATTGGTCGAGTCACTGCACAGTGATTGAGTGCCTCCATATGGTTCGCAACCACCTTATTAGGGGAAAGGCGAATAAACTCCATGACCTCATCAATAGACATCAATAACGGTTGACCAACGTCCATACGAGCACGACCTGCCGCGACTACTGTGATATCAGGTTTCAACTCAGTCAACGCTCGTTTTACATCATCGGTTAGAACTGTATCACCGCTAATGTAAATAGAAGGCTCATTGGGGAGCTCCAAGAAAAATCCAACACCATTAGCCATTACCTTGTGAATCCATCCATGGCCGTGCAAAGCCGGAACCGCGGTGAGCTTTCCGTCTAGAAAGTCGATAGTTTGCCAGTCTTCAATTCCCCAATTTACCGTTAAGTCGTATTTTTCTAGGTAAGCCTTATCTTTGGCTGGTGTCGCAACTGGGATATTACGACTTGTTAAAAACGTCTCACCTGCCGGATCTAGGTGATCTCCATGTTGTAATGCCTTGATACCAAGTGTTTGACTGTGAGTAATTAAGGTATGAGTAACCTTGTTTAGTAGCTCATCGGCATTACTTGGCATCTCAACGGTTGGATTTTTCGCGGCCTTAGCCTTAATGACTGAAAACGGAGGCATAGAGCCTTTTTTCCCCAACATAGGATCAATAAGGATAAATGTTTCGCCAGATTCAATGATAAAAGTTGCGCTACGTAGGTGGTGGATCTTCATAATGCCTCTCTAAACTCACTAAGAAGTCATGTTCTCTATACGATTTAGTATGCTACTTTCCGACTTCTTATGATACTGTCTTGAAAGTCAACGTTCGCGCAAATCGAGACACTCATGAACAAATCAAGCGAGTTAATTAAAATTACTATGATAGCCTTCGAAGGCATCAGTGCTTTTCATCTCTCTGTGCCCTGTCTGGTGTTTCAAGATATCTTTTTCGGTCAGCCGGTTCGGTTTAACTTGAGGACCTGTAGCGAAAACAGCTTGCGGTTTGAAACAAGCTCTGGATTTGGTGTGGTGGTCGATAGCGATCTAAGTGCTACCCAAGAAGCCGATATTATAATTATTCCAAGCTGGCCAAATGACCTGCCAGAGCCAAGTGAGCGACTTCTAGAGGCGTTAATAGATCATCATGATAAAGGGAAGTTGCTGGTAGGGCTCTGCCTTGGTTCTTATGTTCTCGCGTGTGCTGGCGTTCTCGATGGCAAACGAGCCACAAGCCACTGGGCATTTACCGAACAATTTCAGCAGCAATTTCCTAAGGTGAATTTTGACCCAAACCCTCTATTTGTTGAACATGAGACTATCATCACCTCTGCTGGAGTAGCAGCTTCACTCGATTGCTGTCTGCACATAGTGCGCCGTTTGTGTGGTAGTGAGCTTGCGAATGATCTCGCTCGTAAGATGGTGACTGCACCATCTCGTAATGGTGGGCAGCAACAATACATACCAGCACCAGTCAACATAAAACCCCTCACAGAGACAAGTATTAACCTTGTGATTGGGCAGGTTGAGCAGAGTCTCAATCAGTCTCATTCACTAGATGAACTCGCTGAGCGCTGTGCGATGAGTAAACGTACCTTTACACGCCAGTTTAAATCCACCTATGGTTGTACATTTGGTGAATGGCTGCAAAATCGACGTTTGGTGTTTAGCCAACGTCTATTAGAAACCACGAAACTACCGATACCTCAAGTTGCAGAGCAAGCGGGTTTTGGCTCTGACAGTGTATTTAGAAAGCACTTTAAATCTGCTTTTCATGTATCGCCGGTTCAGTGGCGCACGACTTTCAAGCAATAGAATTCATTTCATTGAGGGCATTTTTGCGTTACATGCTACCGCCAGCATACCTTTGGACAATTCCGTTTTAGCGAAATTGCTAATTCAGCAACACATGGATCATTAAAAGTATGGCAACGTCACTTAACTAACCCACTCAATCTTTATTAATGGAGCAGGCCAGTTCATCTTATGCGGGATGCACATTAGTTCAAATCAGTTAGCTCAAACTCACTAAATTCAGCAAAGTTGGGCACAGTGATTCTGCCGCTAAAGGTGTAAAGCATAACGCCTTGCTCGTGCCCTGATAGTGCGGCAGTGCTTATAATTGACTGCCATGTGTCGTTATCTTGCGTTCGATAATAAGCGCGAACTTTAGTGTCGCTTCTTTCAAGCTTTACCGATACTGTCGACTCACCGAATAATAAGCGATGTTTAATATCAGGCTGACCATTTTGTTCTACAACAAACACCAGCGATCGCGCACCCATAAACATCTCTTTACTGATTTTTATATAGTTATCATTGTCCCAGTAAATCCCTAGTCCAGCCTGCTCGAAACTGAGGTTCGGATCTAGATTAATCGTCACCTCCGCGCTGTATTCTGGCTTGTCTACCGGATAAATAAAGATGTTTTTTACATCATTAGCGCCAGCACCAAAGATATTGCCCTCTTGAACTTGCATTGTAAGCACTTCATTTTTAAACGACCAGTGCTCTGGGTTTTCATTTTGAATCGTCCAATTATCTAGATTGTTTATCATTGCGCTGTTCCTTACTATTAGATCATACGTTGGCGGAGTTGATAGAAAATATCGTCAAGATTGCCAAGATTTTGCAGCTTAATTCGGTCTAGTTCTTTTTGTACGCTGTCATACATAAGCTGATTTCGCATATCACTCAGTGTGGCGTAATAGTGCATGCGGCGACCTAAAACAAAGTTATTCTGGTCGTTTTCACTCATCATCATAAAGTGCTCAATGGTGCGCAAAAATGTCTCTTTATCTTGTGGTAATTGTCCATTAAGTTCCGTCAATACATTGATGCCATGGAAGTTGCCATAATTACCCGTTATGCCGTCTAGCTTGCTGATAAGCTGATATTGTTCTTCAAGCATCTCTCGCTCTGTTAGTGGTGTAAATTGGCCGTTTTGTACTAACTCATCCAATTCAGTTCCCGATTTAACCGCCAGCGAGAGTATGCGAATTTCGTCTGGGTTGATTTGATTCAGTAGCTCGGCCGTTGCTGCGATATGTTGCTCTGACAGTTCTTTTCCACCTAAGCCAAGGATAATGAAGGTCATCATTTTCATACCCGCTTGCTTGGCATATTCGGCTGACTTCAAGATTGATTTCGGGGTGATCCCCTTTTTCATCAGTTTTAGAACCTCGATAGATCCCGACTCCATACCGCAGTAAAGCATGTTTAGCCCAGCATCGCAGATTGCTTTCATCTCCGCTGGCGATTTTTTAGTCATGGTCTGCGCCCGGCCATAAGAGCTGATCTGTTTAAGCTCCGGAAAAGCCTCTTTCAGTGTATTGAGCACGTCAAGTAAGTCTTGGGTTTCCATGGCGAATGAGTCGCCATCTTGCAAAAAACAGCTATCAAAGGTTCTGTTTTTATAAAACGCCCTCGCCGCCCAGATATCACGCTTAATATCTTCAACCGGACGAATAGAGAACTCCATGCCTTCAAAAAGGGTGCAGAACTTACATTTATTCCACGGGCACCCTTGTGTGGTTCTGATAAGCAAACTGTCTGCTTCTGATGGTGGGCGTATTGGGCCCTGTTGAAAATGTATCTGTGACATGGCTATTTATCCAATGAATTGAAATTGATTTGGCCATCCTACGGCAAATTTTACACGGTAAAAACGCGGTATTATTTGAATTATTATCAAAAAAAAATAGATAAACACCGTGCACATCACCACACAACGCGATCTAATTCCCTCTTTATGGTCAGACTTAAAAATCAATTCTCAAACTAAATTTGATAATAAATCAATTTCTAGACTGTTTTTACTTTGCAATAATCACCGTAATATACGCCCAAACCAACAACGCAGCACACCATCAGCTGCTTCAACTCCATACAAAGGAACACACTATGACTAAGCTAACTATCGTTGCAAACATCAAAGCCAATGAAGACAAAATCGAACTGGTAAAAGCAGAGCTGTTGAAATTAATCGACGTCACTCGTGCCGAAGACGGTTGCATCAACTATGACCTCCACCAAGACAACGACAACCCAGC
>NZ_MCTY01000046.1:0-15176 GCF_002873635.1 Shewanella sp. 10N.286.52.B9 | reverse complement strand
TAATGCCTCGTTACGTAAAACCCAGATGGGCCGTTAGCTCAGTTGCTTGTTCACACAGACAGTTGGCTTTTGTTCCAGTTAGTACAATTAGTATTAATAAAACCCAGATGGGCCGTTAGCTCAGTTGGTAGAGCAGTTGGCTTTTAACCAATTGGTCGAAGGTTCGAATCCTTCACGGCCCACCACTTTTCTGAAAGTGAGATTGCCTGTTAGGCTTTAATTCAGAATATCCCCTTAGCTACTCCTCTGTTATTATTCGTTATAATTACTATCTCAATTACTATCTCAATTACTATCTTAATAACTTTGATATTTTGCCTTAATATTCCCTTAGTTCTAATTCAGACTTAAACGCTACATTCCCTTTGTTCATATTTGGCTGCTTATCATTCTTTAGTCTTAACTTTTGTTGCTACCTGCCTACTTTTGTCTAATAGACCTATTGCTAATGTTGCTTGCTTGTTAAGTGGGTCATATTGCTATGGATGATAAGAATAGGGAGAGAATGATGAAACAAGCAAAAGTTGGTTTAGTAATAGGGTGTTCTTTACTAGCAATGAGTAATGTCACCTATGCAGATACAGAAATGGAGTTTGGTGGTTATGTTAAAGCTGATGTGATGTTCAGCTCTTATAGCAATGGGGCACCAGATTCAGGTAACTTATCTCGTCAATTTTATGTACCAGGTACCATTTATGGTGAAGCTGGTAACGGTAAGGAAGTCGTCGACTTTCAAGCCCGCGAAACGCGATTTAATTTCAAAACGGTATCAGATTTCGATGGACATAAATTATCTGGTTTTATTGAACTTGATTTTATGACTCATACCGATGGTAATGAGCGAGTATCAAACAGTTACTCACCACGTATCCGACAAGCCTTTGTGAGTTATGACAATTGGACCGTGGGTCAAACCTGGACAACGTTCCAAAATCCAGGTGCATTACCTGAAAACTTAGACTTTGTAGGCGCTGCTGATGGTACGCCGTTTGTGCGTCAAGCGATGATCCGCTACACCAATGGCGGCTTTCAAATTGCGGTAGAAAACCCAGAAACAACCGTAAACCAATATGGTACAGCGTCAAGAGTGACCAGTGGTAGCGGTATGGTTCCTGATGTCGTTGCTCGTTATAACTTTAAGTCTGAAGGTGGTTCAGCAATTTCACTTGCTGCAATGGTTCGACAGTTAAATGTAGAGCAAAATGTGGGTACTGAAGCTATTGACTCCACTGAAGTCGGCTACGGCGCAAGTATTGCTGGTGTTATCCCTGTAGGTAACGATGACTTCAAGTTTTCTGTCACTTATGGTGAAGGCCTAGGTCGTTATATGGCGCTTAACTATGCCAATGCTGGTAACTTAGATGCATCAGGTGATATCCAAACTATTAGCTCTTATGGTGGCTTTGCTGCTTACCGTCATTGGTGGAATGATAAATGGCGTAGTAGTTTAACCTTTGCTGCACTAGAAATTGATAACGATACTTCATTATCAAGTGATGGTGTCAATGCGAGTTCATACTCTGGTTATATCAACTTACTCTACTCACCAACAAAACCGTTAACGTTTGGTGTTGAGTATATGTATGCTATGAACGAAAAAGAAAGTGGTGTAGATGGCGATTTAAGCCGAGTGTTATTCTCTGCTAAATACGTTCTATAAAAATATTTTTCTTAAATACAAAAAAGGGTTAATTCAATAAATTAACCCTTTTTATTGTCTGCGAAATGCGCTCAACGCAGCTTAGTTGTAATCATTGGTGATTAAGCAACTAATTTATTGTCGCGAACGTATTTATCATATTCTGTGTAACCGCCAACATGAACTTCATCAACGAAGATTTGCGGTACTGTTTCAACTGGCTTACCAACGGTTTTTTCTAAGTCTGCTTTAGAAATGCCTTCAGCGTGAATATCGACATATTTGAATTTAAAATCGTCACGTTGCGCAGTTAATTTTTCTGATAATTCAACAGCACGAACACAATATGGGCAGCCTGGACGGCCAAAAATAACAACAAACATAGTGACTCCTTTTTTTGATTGGAGGATTTATACCATAAGTTTTATCGAATTGATATTGTATAAGCGCAGCGACTAAAAACTACTATCCGTGATCGTTTTATAACGGCCTTTATAGTCAAAAAACTTTTCGATTAAATCCCATTTATGCTTTTGTTTTTTCAAAAGTAATAAGTCCGGCTTTTTAAAGTGCTCACTATGGGCAATTAAATCCGCAGGTTTTTTATATTGTGGGTGCTTCATACCGGGAGTACGACAATGAGGAGAGATAAATATGGCATACAAAGCGCGGCGTTGCGCTGGGGTATCCATATTGAAATATTCTTTAAAGTCATTTGACTCGATATCAAAATACTGCACCACAAGTTTGCCGTTCTCTTCGATAAGCTGCATTTCTTGGCATTTAAATAAGTGATGGTGCTGTGATGACAATACCTGCTTTAAGCGTTTATCGGGGTCAATTAGGGTTGATTGGCACGTATGACAAATGCGCGCCGCGATATCATTTTCAGCGCCACAATCAGGGCAAGCTTTAGAACGAAATCTAAAGTCACACTGTTGAATGTTTGATGACGAGTCCTCTATTAGCCCCTGACAGCGTCTACCAAAGTGTTCAACAATATCACCGTCATTATCCACCAAGCCCCAAAAAGTATTGGCAAATTGGCATACAGGGCAATGCACTTGCACTGGCACAGATTTACTATTGGGTTTTACTTGACCCACTTCAGGAAAATATAAGTCATAACCGTTAGCGGCATAATCAATGACTAAGCAATCTTGTTTATCAGGCGCTAAGCGTAAACCTCGGCCAATCATTTGTTGAAATAGGCTTACTGATGCTGTGGGCCTTAAAATAACAATTAAATCGACATGAGGGGCGTCAAAGCCGGTGGTTAATACAGCAACATTGACGATGAATTTAATTTTCTGTTGTTTGAACTGACTAATAATTTCGTCGCGTTCTGCATGTGGTGTATCTGCTGTAATGAGTGCAGCATCGTCATTTAATAATTTAAGTACTTCTTTTGCATGACGAACTGTCGCCGCAAAAATTAATACGCCTTTACGAGAGTCTGCTAATTGTTGTACTTGTTTTATGATGGCAGTGGTTGCGCGGCCTTGATGGTTGAGTAAATCATCAACTTCCTTTTGCGGAAATTCACCTGTATTACTTGGCTCTAACTGACTAAAGTCATATTGGGCACTTAGTCCATCAAATATTTTGGGTGCGGTTAAGTAGCCTTTTTTTATGAGCGGCCGCATAGGTAATTCAAAAATGCACTTTTCAAATACTGGCTTGTCAGCATTGCCTATTTTTCCATGGTAATGATGTCGATATATCCAACCTAAACCCAATCGATAGGGCGTGGCAGTTAGCCCTAACAGTTTTATTTGTGGATTAATCTTTTTGAGGTGAGTTAATAACTGTTGGTATTGGCTATCTTTATCATTACTGACTCGGTGACATTCATCAATTATTACCAATGAGAATGATTGGCAGAATTGCTCGGGCTTTCGCGCTGCTGATTGCACACTGGCGACCACGGTTTTACCATGGGCTTTTTTTTGCTTTAAACCCGCAGAATAAATATTGGCATCTTCAGTGAGTAAACCCACTTTTTCTGCATTTTGTGCCACGAGTTCTTTCACATGGGTCAAAACTAAAACGTTACCACGGGCAATTCGAGCTAGTTCGGCTATCACAATACTTTTGCCTGCTCCTGTAGGAAGTACCAGCACAGCAGAGTCATTAGATTGCTTAAAATGGGTTATAGCAGCGTTAACAGAGTCTTGTTGGTAATCGCGAAGTGAAATGGTTGCAGACATAAGTGAGTATGAAATGGCTTATTATTTAATATTGATCATGCAGGGTATTGTAGCATGAATACAAGCTAGCGCGGCGCAGTCTATTCAATAAAAGTCGCTGAATACATATCGTTTCAGCATGAGTTGATAGAGTTTTAAGCCAGAATAAATATAAAAAAGCCCCCTCAGTGAGAGGGCAACGAGAATCTGGTTAGGAGTTCTCAGGTTGGTAAGAGGGTGGGGAGTACTTAATAACCTCTTATTTTAAACTACTGTTATTGAGTTTTGTTTAAACGAGACTCTATCAAGGTATCAATCACCGCTGGATCTGCAAGGGTAGAAGAATCGCCTAAGTTGGTTACTTCATTTGCGGCAATTTTACGTAAGAAGCGGCGCATGATTTTACCTGAACGTGTTTTAGGTAAACCGCCAGCCCATTGAATTAAATCTGGGGTGGCTAGTGCGCCAATCTCTTTACGCACCCATTGACGTAGCCCTTGACGTAACTCTTCAGTTTCTTCAACGCCGTTAATTAAGGTTACATAGGCATAAATGCCTTGGCCTTTAATATCATGGGGGTAACCTACAACTGCGGCTTCAGCGACAAGATCGTGTGATACAAGCGCGCTTTCAACTTCAGCAGTACCGAGGCGGTGGCCCGATACGTTAATTACGTCATCAACACGGCCAGTGATCCAGTAATAACCATCCTCATCACGACGAGCGCCGTCACCAGTAAAGTACATACCTCTAAAGGTTTTAAAGTAAGTGAGAGCAAAACGATCATGGTCGCCAAATACGGTGCGCATTTGTCCCGGCCAAGAGTCGAGAATAACAAGGTTGCCGTCTACAGCGCCTTCAAGAATATTACCCATGTTATCAACTAATGCCGGCTGAACCCCAAAAAATGGACGCGTAGCAGAGCCCGGTTTTGCATCTGTGGCGCCAGGTAATGGGCTAATCAAAATACCACCGGTTTCAGTCTGCCACCATGTATCCACAATTGGGCAGGATTCATGGCCAATCACTTCATGGTACCAGCGCCAAGCTTCAGGGTTAATGGGTTCACCCACCGAGCCCATTACCCGTAATGAGCTACCATCAAAACCATCAAACTGTTCTTTACCTTCTGCCATTAAAGCGCGAATTAACGTTGGTGCAGTATATAAAATATTAACTTTATGACGGTCGACCATTTCACCAAGACGAGCTGGATTTGGAGAGTTTGGTACTCCCTCATGAATAAGGATAGTTGCGCCATTGGCTAATGGACCATATACCATGTAGGAGTGACCGGTGATCCAACCCACATCAGCAGTACACCAATATACTTCACCTTCTTTGTAATCAAAAACATACTCGTGAGTCATTGAGGCGTAAACCATATAACCACCAGTGGTATGCAACACACCTTTTGGGTTACCGGTTGAGCCTGAAGTGTATAAAAGAAATAGCGGGTCTTCAGCGCCCATTTCTTCAGCTTGGCAATGCTCTGATGCCGTTGCAACGACATCGCTCCACCATATATCTCGGCCTTCAACCCAGTCGATATCACCACCAGTTCGATTAAGTACAATGACTTTTTCGACACAATCTACATCTGGGTTATTAAGCGCTTCATCAATGCTACGTTTAAGCGGAATTTTACGGCCACCACGCACGCCTTCATCAGCGGTGATCAAGACTTTTGATTTGCCATCAATTACGCGTGATGCAATTGAATCAGGTGAGAAACCGCCAAATACCACCGAATGGATCGCGCCAATGCGGGCACAAGCAAGCATAGCAACGGCCGCTTCAGGCACCATAGGCATATAAATTGTGACTACATCACCTTTACAAACCCCCTGGCTACGTAGGGCATTGGCAAATTTACACACATCAGTATGCAGTTCACGATAAGTGATTTTACGCTGTTCATTGGCATCGTCACCTTCCCAGATGATCGCTACGCGGTCGCCATTATCTTCTAAATGGCGATCTAAACAGTTTGAAGATGCGTTCAATGTGCCATCATAAAACCACTCAATAGACAGGTTATGATCATCAAAAGAGGTTTGTTTAATTTTGGTATAAGGCTTGATCCAATCGATGCGCTTACCGTGTTCTCTCCAAAAACCTTCAGGATTAACCACAGATTCTTGGTACATTTTTTTATACTTATCATTATCGACCAGTGCATTTTTAGCGAAATCGGCTGGTACTTTGTAGAGAGACTGCGAGCTCATATGGCTTCCCTTTGTCAAAATTTGCGTTATGAAAGTATCCTCTGCATGATGATGTTAACTCCATTAGACCTTGGTCTAGTTTTAAAATATCCTTAATATTTAGCTTGTTGCGCGTGTTAACATCTCATGCAAATAACGCAAAATTATTGCATAATTAATAAGCGAATATAATAAAAAGAGAAAGCTATGAATTTAACCTTAGTCGTTGCTGTGATTGCAATTTGCTATGTGTCATTACTGTTTATACTGGCCTGGGGCGCTGAACGTTGGTTTAGTAAAATCACTAATAAAGTTCAAGTATGGATATACGGCTTAAGTCTAGCTGTTTACTGTTCTTCATGGAGCTTCCTTGGCACAGTAGGTCAATCAGCGAACGATTTATGGTCTTTCTTGCCGATTTATCTTGGCCCAATCTTAATTTTTACCTTGGGTTTTGGGGTATTACGCAAAATGGTTTTAGTCTCTAAAGCGCAAAATATAACCTCGGTAGCCGATTTTATTGCCGCGCGCTATGGAAAATCCCAAGCCCTTGCTGCCATAGTGACCCTAATAGCACTATGCGGCATCATGCCCTATATTGCGCTGCAACTTAAAGCCATGGTATTTAGCCTTAATTTATTTCAACCTGATAATTTACCTTTAAATGGCGTCAGTATCCCTTTGGTGATTACTTTCATTTTGGCTATATTTGCGATTTTATTTGGCACTCGTAAATTGGATGCCACCGAACATAATCCTGGGATGATGGTAGCGATCGCTTTTGAGTCACTGATTAAATTAGTCGCCTTTTTGATTGTCGGTGTGGTGATTACTTATGGTTTTTTTGATGGTTTTGATGATATCTGGCAACAAGCGAAAGACAAAGAACTCATCAACCATGGCACTTTAAATATCGCTTCAATTTTACCGGAAATGCTGGTGGGGATTGCCGCCTTTATGTGTATGCCAAGGCAATTTCATGTGATGGTAGTTGAGTGTGCAGAAGAAGGGGTGTTAAAAAAATCCCGCTGGATCTTTCCCTTGTATTTGGCCATGTTTGGCTTATTTGTGGCGCCATTAGCCCTTGCTGGTAAATTATTACTTGGTGATACCGTGGCGGCAGACACTTATGTGATTAACCTGCCTTTAGCATTAGATCAGCCTGTTCTCGCCGTTATTGCCTTATTAGGCACGCTTTCAGCAGCGACGGGTATGGTGATTGTTGCTGTTGTGACCATTAGTGTCATGATCAGTAACGAATGGTTAGTTCCAGTTATGCTACGTACTGGTAAAATCACTGGCACTAATTTCAATCAATTTGCGCGTTTTTTATTAAATGCGCGTCGTTTAGCCATCATCATTATTTTGGCCTTGGGTTATTTTAGTTACTTAATATTTGGTAGTAATGAATCGTTATCTCACCTTGGGCAGCTATCATTCGGTGCTTTTGCGCAGCTAGCACCCGCACTCATAGGTGGCTTGTATTGGAAGTATGGTAACCGTGCTGGGGTGTTTTTAGGTTTAGCAGTAGGCTTTTCATTGTGGTGTTATATTTTATTTGAGCGCAGCGTAGGCTTAGTGGGCGATACTGGGATCTTAGCGTCTATTAGCCCGGAAGTGGATGACACTTTAGTGGCGCTATTAGCCAATATTGCCTTTTATATTTTAGGCTCGTTGTGGTTTCGAGCTGGGGTAGCTGAGCGCATTCAAGCCAGCCATTTTATTAATCCAGGCATTATTAAAAAGGACAGTAACCGAAAACATGGGGCGATATCTCAACAAGATTTATTAATTCTTGCCAGTCGTTTTGTTAGTCCAACCCGCGCTTATGAAAGCTTTAGTCAATACTCGCCAGCTGCGGTAAGAAGTGATTCTTGGCATAAAGTGGCTGATGAAGCGTTAATCTCACACACAGAGCATATGCTTGCAGGTGTGCTAGGAGCATCGAGCGCCTCACTGGTGATGGACTCGGTGTTACAAGGTCGCGATTTAGCCCTTGATGAAGTCTTTAGTTTAGTGGATGAAGCGTCAACCAAGGTGATGTTAAGCCAAGACATGTTACGCGGCGCCATTGAACATGCTTATGAAGGCATGAGTGTGGTGGACAAAGATTTAAACTTGGTCGCATGGAATTATAAATATGCCGAGCTATATGATTATCCTGACGGTTTTTTAAAGCAAGGCATGCCAATTAGTGAAGTGGTACGTTTTAACGCTGCCAGAGGCTATTGTGGAGAGGGTGAAATTGATGCTCAAGTAGAAATGCGAGTGCAGCATATGCGCGCGGGCACAGAGCATACCTCAGAGCGACAACGCCGAGACGGTAAAGTGATAAAAATTCAAGGTAATCCAATGCCAGATGGCGGCTTTGTGATGACCTTTACCGATATCACCCAATACCGTGAGCAAGAGAAAGCCTTACTAGAAGCCAATGAAACCCTTGAAAGTCGAGTAAAAGAACGTACCTATGAACTGGCAATGCTTAACAGCGAACTACTAGAAGCAAAAGCCCAAGAAGAAATGGCTAATGCGTCAAAAAGTCGTTTTCTTGCGGCCGTTGGGCATGATCTTATGCAGCCGCTTAATGCTGCAAGATTGTTTACTGCTTCACTAGCGCAATACCCGAATCTTGATTTAGAAGGGCAAACCACTTTATCCCATATCAACAACTCCTTGCGAACAGCGGGGGAGTTATTAACTGATTTATTGGATATATCAAAGCTTGATTCAGGCATGGTGGAGGTTAACCGCCGAGATTTTGCTATTGCTGACTTACTCACAGGTCTTGCTGTTGAGTTTGAGGCTATGTCAAAAGACACTCAAATTCGCTTCAATATGATCCCCTGTAATGCCACTGTCAACTCAGACTTATCCTTACTGAGGCGTATATTACAAAACTTTTTAACCAATGCTTACCGCTATGCTAGAGGCGGTAAAGTGCTGTTGGGTTGTCGCCGCCGAGGAAAGTATCTCGAAATTCAGGTGTTAGATACAGGTTGTGGCATTGATGAGCATGAAACAGAAGAGATATTTAAAGAGTTTAAACGCTTAAATCATCCCAGTAGCCAAAATGTCAGCGGCTTAGGCTTAGGGCTCGCTATTGCTGATCGAATAAGCAAGGTGTTAGATCATCAAATTCAGGTTTCATCAAAGCTTGGTCAAGGTTCAGTGTTCTCAATTATCGTGCCTTTAGGCGAAACCATCAGTGAAAAATCGGCTAAACCAGTGCCAAGCTTAACTCAGCCATTAGCTGGGGTAAAAGTGCTTTGTATTGATAATGAAGAGGCGATATTGGCAGGGCTTGAAAGCTTATTAACTCGCTGGAAGTGCGAGGTGATTTGTGCAACCGATTTAGCTGATGCTCGTATTAAACTTGGCCTTAAAGGGGTTGCTCCTGATATCGTTTTAGCTGATTACCATTTAGATAACAATCAAAATGGCGTCGATGCTATGGATGGTATTCGTTCGCGCTACGGTGAACATTTACCCGGGATCTTGATAACGGCTAATACGAATAAGGATTTGGTTGAGGATGTACAAAAGCGTGGTTATCACTATATGGCTAAAATGATTAAACCAGCGGCATTACGGGCGTTAATATCAAGTTTAGTGAAGTAGGCCAATGAAGGGTTAATAAACGAAATCAAGCGCGTTAACGGCAAAAGGAAGAGCAATGATAACTGTCTATGGCGATAAAAAAATCAGGTAACTGTTACAAAATAAAGCTAACTTTGGCGCTACTCAATATTGATTATCAATGGCAAGACGTGGACATTATGGCTGGAGGCAGCCAAACCAAGGCTTTTTTAGCTAAAAACCCAAACGGTAAGTTACCGGTTATTGAGCTAGATGATGGTCGAGTGCTAGCCGAGTCCAATGCCATCATTGGATACTTGGCCGCTGGCTCGAGGTTAATTCCTGACGATAAATTTAATAATGCCTTAATGTATCAATGGCTGTTCTTTGAGCAATACAGTCACGAGCCTTGTATTGCCGTTGCTCGGTTTATCAAACTTTATCAAGGTATGCCAGTAGAGCGGCAAGCTGAGTTTGATAACTTACAAATTCAGGGGGGTAAGGTATTGAAATTAATTGATAACCAGTTAGCAGGGCAGGCATTTATGCTCGGTGAGCTATTTAGCCTGGCAGATATTGCGCTTTATGCCTACACCCATGTGGCCCATGAGGGTGGCTTTGATTTATCGGTTTATCCCAATTTCCAACAATGGTTAGCTAATGTTGAGTCACAAGCGGGTTTTGTTTCCATGCTCGATTAATCAATCGCGATCTTTTATCTGACCAGCTTAATCATTAGCAGCATTACTGATAAATTAAGCGCGTTGCAGCAAATCGGTTAAGTAAAGTGTGCATGATGTAACACAGTAATAAAGTCGCTACTATGGCAACCAAAATACTGCTAATACGGTAAAGTGCGCTATATATCAGATCGCTCCCTGGGCTTAGGTATTGGCCAAATAAAATACCCAGCGTGGTCATCGCTCCAAAACCAACGCCTGCGCCGACTTTTTCTTTAACATGAACTTGGCTAAATAGCATTAATCCGAACCATAAAACCGGCACTACTAAGATAAGCAGCCCCGACCAATCATAGAGAAACAACTGGGCTAACACACCGAATGTCACTCCAAGAAAGGTACCTATCGCACGTTTAAGGGCATAATTTAATACCCCAGTAAAATGCATCGGATAAAGTAATAAAATTGTGGCAGCTTGCGCCGACATAGAGTCTTGCAGATTAAATATCTGGAACACGATAAAAGATGCTGTGGCGATAGTTGCCCCCAGTAATACTTCATGTCGCATTCGATTTACTGATTTTGCTGGTGGTTTTTGCAATTTTCTGGGTTCAACATCAGGGATTAACGAGACCATGATATAGGCGATAATGATTGCCAGTATTGTGGCGCCGAGATTAGCGCCGATGAGACCGTTTAGATCAGTATCAGGGTAACTGGCAAAATTAAGCATGATGCTCAGATTAAGTAAACTATTGGCACCATAAAGAAAAAAACTGCCGCGGGTCATGGCGGTAAAAAAGCCAACAAACACCCCAAAAATAATCAGGGTCATTAAGACTGGATGGCCACCAAATAAACCACCGATAACGCCTACCACTAATCCAGCTGTGACAGAAGACGCCAACACCTGCCGCGCGACATGGGCGGTGAACACAGGTGCTAGCCCTAGCAATACCATAGGGGTAACAGTATAAAACACCCCGTTACTAAAGCCGAACAGTTTGCACACAGTAAAGCCAATCGTGCCAGCAGTGGCAATACGTAGACATTGACGTAAATCATTGGCTGTCATGGGATTAAATCTTAGTAACATGATTGTTGCCTTGTGTCGCTGTAATATATTTAAAATAGCGCATCTATCAAATGTATGATGTTAATAGATATAGTGCAGCATACTGATGGCTTTAATCTGCCCATGAGCTAATAAGTTCAGCAAACTATTTTCTGGCATTATCTGCACCGTCGCCCGTGCCCCCGTTGGCAATGTTCTCATGACTTCGTCATTATCTAATTGTAAATGCAATCTCATTCTTTGGGCGTCACGGACCCAGCGATCAGATTGTTGCGGAGTCGCTAAACTGCCATTGGCATCGAACTGTCCGGCGCTAACCCCAGCATCAATACTGCTGACGTGGGCGCGATATAAACGGCCTGGTTCACCGTCAAACGCAACAAGGGCTTTAGATGAAATTGAGACATCTCGTAATGCCTTTTCTCTAAAATCAGCAATAATATCCACATCATCAGAAACAAGAGCCAGTAGTGGCTGGCCAATGGCCGCAAAGCCGCCGACCATGATTTGCAAGTTAGTAACTGTGCCGTCTTGATCCGCATGAACTTGGGTATAAGACAGGTTTAATTTGGCTTGGGCTAAGCGATTTTCGGCCTGACGTACTTTTAAGTTATTGTTACCGTAAACACCGCGGCTCACTTCTAATTGCTTTAAACGGGCTTGGGTTGCCAGCAAATTTGCTTCAGCCGCAGCGGCATCGCTGTCAGCTTGATCGCGTTGCTGTTGGGATACGCCATTAGTTTTGTACAGTGCATCAAGACGCTTTGCTTCGCTGCGCTTTTGTTGTGATGTGGTTTGGCTGGCATTGACATCAGCTTGCGCCGCTAACAAAGAGGCATCTAGCTCAGCGTTATCTTGCTGGACTTGCTCTAAAGCCAACTGCGCTTCATCTACCGCTAACTTATACGGTCTAGGATCTACTTCAAACAGTAATTCACCCTTGCTAACAACTTGGTTATTAGTGACAGCAATAGTTTTAATGCGGCCATTAACTTGTGGGGTAACCTTAGTCACAACCCGAGTTGCCATAGCCTGCGGCGTTAATGGCATAGCGGCATCAGCAAACATAAAGTAACCAAATACTAGCATAAAGCCTGCTAAGGCAATTTTTGTTAGCCGCGAAAATTGTTGATCTGGTGTCATATTTGTATTCACTTACTTGTCTGTCATTTTAGCTAATTTGGTTAACGCATTATTACCAATCAGATTAATTACTCTTTCAAACTCAGTAAGTTCTTCAGCGTTTATGCCTAAGAGCAATTGGCTACGGATATTGATAATTGTTACTTCGACTTTCGTTATTAAATCTAGTCCAGCAGGAGTCAAATTGACAAGTCTGGCGCGTTTATCATGGGGGCAACAGTGGCGTTCAATGAGCCCTTGCTGTTCTAATTGGGCTAAGGTGCGCATTAAAGAGGCCAGTTCAATTTCTAAGGCATTGGCTAATACTTTTTGACTGAGGTTGTCGCCTAATCGCCACAGTTTCCATAAGGCGGTCCAGCGTGGGTAAGTTAACTCTAAAGGGGCAAGTTCAATGTCAACAGCGGTGCGCCATAAGCGATGCAGACGCCCCAATTGTTCTGCCAGTGATAGCTCTTTCATATGGTCGAATTCTTTTTGCATCATGGTTCCCATTTACTTAGCGTGCTAACTATTATACTTGGTTAGCACGCTAAGTAAATTGATTTTTTATCGCAGTGATTGCCCTAGTGTTATATATAACGCTAAGGCAATGATAGAAAAGAGAATAAATTTCAAACAAATAGATGTATCATTTTATGTTAATACTTAAGTCGTAATAGTCAGCAACAAGAATGGATAATTGAATAGGTAAAAGTTGAAATCTAAACACCAATGAAAAAGAATTAAAAGTATTTAGCAAGGATATCCAAGACTAGGTTTATACTGAATTAACTGACTACAACAAAGCACTTCTAACTTTAATCATCATAGTCACTGTGCCGTCACTAACGCGAGTCTGCCTGCGTTTAAACTCGTTCTTATAATTACAGCCTCATTTCCATAACAGCTTCACTAGTAATAGCTACATCTAGCTCACTTCCTTTAAGTGGGTGTTATCCGTCCTTTATTCAATGTATTTATTATTAAAAGGTAGACAATGTGGTCGCCATAAAGAAATGCCCATCAATGACTGGCGATAGCCCAATTGATGAAACCTTGTTTGCGCTTATTGCGCAGGATATCGAAGCAAAAGGCTACAGTATTCGGCCAACGGCCTTGGCAGATGCATTAGCGAACAATTTGTTTAATCATCAGCAAGGGATAGAAGCAGACAAGTTTGAAGAAGCAGGTATAGGAAGGGGTGGCGAGTATTTAAAAAATGAGTTTGTTAGAACTGATGCCATTAGCTGGATAACCAATGGATCTGAAGCAGGCAGAGATTGGCTCACTTGGACCGCCAACTTGCAAAGCTTTTTAAATAGACGATTATTTCTAGGTTTGTTTTCATTTGAAAGTCACTTTGCTCATTATGGCCCAGGTGATTACTATAAAAGACACTATGATGCTTTTAAGGGCGAAGCGAATCGAGTGCTTTCAATCGTGGTATATTTTAATCGAGCGTGGTCAGCGTCAGATGGCGGCGAGTTAGTGTTATATCAAGATAACTTCGATAAAGAAGGCATTAAAGTAATGCCATTACTGGGCACGATAGTGACATTTTTAAGTGAAGAGTTTCCCCATGAAGTATTGGCAGCCAAGCGGGATCGATATTCTATCGCTGGTTGGTTTAGGGTTAATACTTCTATCGCTGCTAAAGTCGATCCGCCGAGGTAAGTTATCCGTCTAGATGCGCTTAACCAACAGCTGGGCGATAAGCTGTTTATTTTACTAGCTCTGATAATGAAGCATCATTTTTTATTGAATTTTGACAGGAGAGAGCCGTTGAAATTAGCAGCTGCAATAAAACATTTTTGGTCCTTTGGTATTATCAGCGGACTAATAGTCTCGGTATTGGTAACACTCTTTATTGTCATATGGGAATGGCTCGAAAATCCTGGCGGCATATTTCACGGCGCTGAAGGTACAAATTGGCAATTTGTTTATGACACTGGCATCAGTTGGTTTATGCCTACTTTTATCTATGTCGCTATCATTGCCGCAGTGAGCCACCTCATATATTCAGCGATAAAATGGCTCAGTGATTCAGTTGATAACTCAAAATGAGAGTATTTAATGGGCAAGAGAATAGAATCAGTAACGTAGGTTTTGTGTAGCCAAAGTGATAGCCGCTATGATCGTACTAGCTGACAACAATATAAATGGGCTTTTTATTAAGTGTATCTGCAACAAAAAACTGCCTCAGCAACTAAAGTTTAATGGGTTAAGGTAATGACTTGCATAAGTGTACTTTCATGTCGTGTTAGTGACGTTGATTTATTGCTCAAACAATTTAATTAATGAACACTTTGGTTTTTTTATCAACACTTAAACGTTTTTATGTCATTTAGGGATTTACAGCGACCGCAGCTTGTCATATTATTCGCGGCGTTCGGAGAGATGGCAGAGTGGTCGAATGCACCGGTCTTGAAAACCGGCATGGGTTTGTAGCCCATCTAGGGTTCAAATCCCTATCTCTCCGCCATATTCAAGACGAAAGGCTCATCAGAAATGATGAGCCTTTTTTCGTTTAACTTACTAAAAATATTGAAGATTAATACTATCAATTCAAAACTACTTTATTGTCTAGTGTTTGAAGTGCCTGTTTTATAGTCACTTATCTTCCTTGAGAGGATTGACTCAGTCAATATCCCTGCTTTTCGCATCAGCAGAGCTCCTATTAACGTGTAC
>NZ_MCTY01000045.1:0-11321 GCF_002873635.1 Shewanella sp. 10N.286.52.B9 | reverse complement strand
TCTGAAAATAAATATGTAATGTACTTTAGACAATAAAAAGCCGCATCTTTGATGCGGCTTTTTTTTTGCTGAAATAAATTCACTAGAGATAACTAAAAATCAGTTTATAGTTCTGGCTCTTTAAATTCTGCGATAGCTTCACCGCGAAATTGTTTTTTTAACTGTGATTTAGACAGCTCGTTTATCTCGCCACCAGCAGCAATTGTAAAATGATCAGTTTGAGTTAACTTACGCGCTTGATACAACATCACTACCTGTAACGTTGACTCTTTTTGCTCGCTAGATAGCACTGTGCCATCTTCCCATTTACCCGTTTCTGCCGCTGCGCGTAAACGTTGATAAACCTCATCAGGCATTTCATCTATGACTTTATTAATATCATTCATACACTTTTCCGCTTATGTATTAGACTTCTGACTCGAGTAATAATGTAGCCAACAAAGCCAAAAGCAAAACAACTACCTGCAATATATGCATCCGTTCCAGTGGCAACTTCGCCGCCCCAAAAACCATATACTGCACCTGCAATAAATAGCGTTAGAAACAACATCATTTGATTCATTAATTTATTAGACTTCTGAATGTGTGAAATTGTTCTTTTTGAATCACTATCGCCATCAGCAGAAGCCTTACAGTATTGGCACTGTTTTGCTTTGCTCGAAATTCGCTTTTGACACACAGGACATTCGATTAACGCCATAAAACTGCCTATTCTGTTAAATTATCAACCACAGCCAACATCGCAACTAGTGATGCTTCACCTAAATATTCACAGCGCGCCGGTGACCACCCAACCACAGGATCGGCTAAGTTGTCATTGTCTTTAAATGGCATTTCTAAGGTATTCGCTAGACATTTGAATGTGTTGCCGACCCAGTTAGAACCAACGGTTAAGTTCGCTTTTCCTGGCTCATCTTTGTCATAACCATATTTAGTTTGGAAATCAGCACTTGCCATACTTAACGCTGCAAGGAACTGTTCTTGTAACTTGGCCATATGTGGAGTGTAATTTGGTGCGCCTTCACAGCCAGCAACAAACACGTAAGGTAAGCCTTCATCACCATGAACATCATAGAATAAATCTACACCAGTCTCTTTCATCTTATTGGTAACATAATAAACCTCAGGGCTTCGCTCTAAACTAGGCGACTCCCACTCACGATTTAAGTTAGTTCCAACAGCATTCGTACGTAAATGGCCTCTGACGCTTCCGTCAGGATTCATGTTTGGCACGATATAGAAATTAGCTTTATCCAATAGCAGTTTCGAGGTTGGACAATCACTGTCTAATAATTGGTTTAGCAGGCCTTCAATTAACCATTCAGCCATGGTTTCGCCAGGGTGCTGCCTTGCGGTAATCCAAATATTTTTCTTTGAAGGATCGTTATCACCAATAGTTAGCAGGCTCATATCACGACCATCAAGGGTTAAACCTAAATTTTCTAGTTTAACTGATGGGTGAAGTTGTACTGAGCTAATCAGATCTAAGTGACGTTCGTAACTGTAAGGCGCAAAGTAAGCAATTTGAATGGCATCGCAATCTAAATCAACTTGGATTGATAATTTACCATCTTGATATGTTGTCGGTAAGCGGAACCAATGCTGGCGATCGTAACTAGCAACGGCTTGATAATTTTCCCAACCTTTCGGGTAAGAGGCACTGCCTGCGTTAACGATATTCAATGTGTAAGTTTGACCAATTTGACCTTCCATACGGAAGTTAAACCATTGGTAAAACTCTCCACCTTCATCAGGTCTAATTGCGAGTTGAATGTCATCGTGCTTGTCTAAACTAATTGTCTCAATGTTGCCGCCATCAAAATTCGCGCTAATACGCATAGGACTTCCTTTATGTAAGGTTATAATCGACGTTATCCCTGCATCTTATCAAAAGCCGTTACGCAATAAAATCAAATCCACAGCATCTGCTCTACATCTATTCAATATGGTGGCTTAATTTTCTGCTGATGAGGGTTATTAATACCAATACAATAAAAAGCCCCTGTAAGATCACATTAGCTAGGTGTTAACGGATACGTTAAATGAGATTAGCTAAATAATGGACTAAAGCAATAGCCCTTACCTCTAACCGTATTGATGAGTTCTCTTGGTAGACTTTCTTTGGCCATTTTTCTACGGGTATTACTGATGTGCATATCAAGGTTACGGTCAAACTCGCCTAACTCTTTATGCAACACGCGCATTTGCAATTCTGATTTAGTGACGATTTCTCCTTTACGCTGAAACAAATATTTGAACAAACGATACTCTGTTTGAGTAAGATTTAATTGCTGACCATTAAATGTTACCGCGTTATTATCATCATCAAACTCCACATTGGCGCTTTGTTCAATATGTTGTTTTTCGGTAGTTTGCTCTATTTGTCCACTGGTTAACTGTGATTCGATAACAGCAAAATCAATATTGGCAATATGAGTCATTGAATCGTGAGTTTGCTTTGTTGTGCGTCGATTAAGCACATTCACACGCAGTAAAAGTTCTTTCACATTAATAGGCTCAGGTAAATAATCATCAGCGCCCAGTTCAAATGCAGCAATACGTTCATCGACACTGGCATTGTTGGTAATAACAATCACGGGTGTTTGACAATGCTTACCCATGAGTAACCAAAAAGCATCCATTTGTGTTACTGAAGAGTCCAGTAAAATCACTTCAAACTGATTACTTTCCATTGCAACTAAGGCATTAAAGCCGTTATCAACAATGGTAATAACATAGCCTAGAAGTTGTAATTGCTGACATAAGGGCAAGCTTTTTTTTAGCTGCAGGTCAATGAGGAGGATCTTTTTCATGACGACTTAATCTAAATGGTAACTATTACCATTTAGATTAGCACTGTCATGACCAAAATACTATATGTGGAGTGTAAAGCTTCTGCACGGTTGTTGAACCTAGCTCACAAAAATGAAAAAGACCTGATTATTCAGGCCTTTTTTAGGTATTACTAATGCAGATTTGCTTAATGAAGCAACTTACATTGATGGCTTATTGCCATAATTAGTTAACCATTAATTGCTTAATATATTTTACTGGTGCACTGCCATAACTTAAAAATTGTTCATGGAAGCTCTTTAAATCGAAGTCTTCACCCTGTGTTTGTTTTAGTTCTTCACGTAAATCATAAATTTCACGATAGCCAGAGTAGTAACTGGTTAGTTGCACTTGGCTTAATGTTGCCCTGCGCCACTTTCCTTCTGCTTCAGCTTGCTGCTGGAACGCCTCGTTAGTCATTAACTCAATGGCTTGTTCTTCTGTCATGCCGTTAACGCTGCGTTAAGGGGTGAGTGCCGCCTAAACCAACTTTCCGCAGACCAATTTCACCACAAAAATCACCGCATACCAAAAATGCCACGCGGCAAGAATCCCTCTTAAACGCTTTGCTATGCGCATCTTCCACGATTGATTTCCGCTATCGCAGAGCGCAGATTATTTACTTTGAACTCTGTAAGTAACACGGTGATGAAAGAGAACATTGCTATTGAAATAAGTGCAGCGTTTGTAAATTTTAAATCATTGTCCGCTAAAACACCGAATAGGCCAAAAAATAGTAAAATAAAAGCCATTATCGCTTGAATCGAGTCATTCGTTTTCACCTTGTATTCATCGGCGGCAATATCTTTCACTATTGAAACTGGATTGGACAGCCCGTCAAGTGTAACCAAAACTTTTCCTTTTCTGACTTTGGCTTTAAAACCGATATCTTGTAATGAGTTTACTAAATCATCCATAATAATTACCTATCATTTCTACAAACGCATAACGCCCTGCTAATAAGTGGACCATATGCTGGCGGGCTATTTGCTCAGCAATGGCGTGACAACCTTGGTGAACCTGGATTTAGCAGCTTGTTAGTAGCTGACAGAATAACTTTATGCGCCAGCCATCTTTACTAAAAAAAAATAAAACGAAACAAACTAGACAGCCAATGTAAATCAATAACATAACAACCTTTTCAACTATGTACAAGTGAACATGCTTGATTAAGTAGCCCGCGGCGTTTGGTTGTGGGCTTTGAAGGTTGATAATGATGATATTTGAGTGTTTTCGGCTTAATTTACCGTTTTTAAGCCGTCACTTTGCAACCATGCAAGGATGATGGTTTTGAGTGTTTAACTTTGGTGATATTAGTTATATTGAACCTATTTAACGTGCCTGCTTACTGAAAATACTGGCAGCTTGTAGCAAAGTGCCGTCGCCGTTTTTGTAAATGCTCACAGTATTGTGTTAGCTCTTGCTGTGAGCCCACTGGGCCATGAAATAGCTGACCAAATTCGGTGGTGATTTTAAGCCAGTTTTGTTGTGGAATATTAAGCCTGGTGAGTAACTTCGCACTGCTTTGACTGATTGCACCGCGTTTATCATCACGAATAATGCGCCCTGTATCATCCACTAACTCAAGGTAATCTTTTAATGAAAATGCAATGCCTTTGGGTTGGTTAGCACGTTCATTACCAATAAATGGCAACAAGGTTTTAGGCTGCTCACCTTTTATTGCCGCTTTTACTCGTTGTTGGATACTGGTGTAGTCTGATTGCTCTGGTGTGGCGGCCATATTGGCGCGTATAGGGTTTAAGTCCACATAGGCCATACTGGCTAAAACTGCCGCTTCATCTAAAAGCGCTTGAGATTTAAACCTGCCCTCCCAAAATCGACCCGAGCAGTTATCCTCTTGATTGGCTTGTCTGGCTATCGGTTCATTCAAGCAGCGCATAAACCAAAAGATGTCACATAAGCGGCTACGGTAAATAGCGATGCTGTGCTTTTACCTTACTACCTCGTGAGGTTCAATGAGCTGACCTTTAGCAAACTTTTGGGTTAACCCATCGCCTTTAAACAACTTATGCCATTGCATCACCACATCGCGGTCACTCCAGTTATTTACTGTTTCAATATCAATGTGTAACACCACATGCAGATGATTAGACATCACTGCATAAGCCGCCACATCAATGGCAAACACATCTGTCAGTTCAAGAATGAGTGATTCAACCCAGCCACGTCTGTGGTCATAGTTGTTACCTGTGTATTTATCATCACCACATACTCTTTACTCTAAAAGAATGCACGGCCAACCACACGGCTGCAACAATGGCAATAAGGGTTATCTCGTTGGTAATAGTTCTAGGCTAATTTGGCTTCTACGAGGGCGCGGCATCTATTTTACCCACCATTAAAAAGACCTAGAGGTGGTTTTTAGCCGCTAATGAGCAAAGACATAAAATCAACTGTATGACCATGACTAAGCTTTTACAACAGACTTGATTGAATGGTTAAAGATTAACGATATTTCGCTGCTATTATTTTAAAACGATGAAAATATTTAGATATTAATACCAGTCTGCGACCCACCAAGCTGCAGATCACCTATATATGCCATATACTAGTTAACATCTATTCAAATCCCCCTAATATCGAGCGAATAATGGAAGTCGAGCTACTTGAAATTCGTAACTTCATCCGCCAGTACCCACCTTTTGATCAATTGCCAGAAGAGGCATTAATCGAAGTATCACAAAGTGTCGAGATATCCTATAGTCGTGCTAACAGTATGATCATTGATTTTAATGATAAAATACACGAACTTTATATGATCCGCAGTGGTGTCGTGGAGGTTTACCGACGTTCAGGGGAACTGTATAACCGCCTTGATCAAGGAGGCTTATTCGGCCAAATGGGGCTACTGACCAATAATAAAGTACGCTTACCTGCAAAATCCCTCAAAGACTCCCTACTCTACTGTATTCCTGAAAGTATTTTTGAAGACTTTTGCGAGCGCTATGACGCCTTTGCTGACTTTGTTGAGGTCGAAGGTAGCATTCGTTTACAGCAAGCGGTTGAGGACAATAGCGACGATGCTAACTCACTCACTACTTCGAAGGTTAAAACGCTACTGAGTCGCGAACCTGTGATGCTACCCATTACTACCACCATTCAAAACGTGGCTAAAACCATGTCTGAAGAGCATGTATCAGCGGCCATTATTAACGACCCCAATCTTGCCGATGAAGGTGGTAATAGCTTTGTGGGAATCATCACTGAGCGAGATCTATGTGCAAAGGTGCTCGCCCAAGGGTTAGATGTAGAAACCCAAGTTGCAGAGGTCATGTCCACCGAGCTTATCTCTTTAGATCATAACGCCTATATTTTTGAAGCCATGCTGCTGATGCTCAGGTATAACGTTCATCACTTACCGATATTAAAAAACAAACAACCTATTGGTTTAATTGAAGTCAGTGACATTATTCGCTATGAATCCCAAAACAGCTTATTGATTGTTAGCAGTATTTTTCAGCAAAACAGTATTGATGACTTAATTATCTTGTCACATCAGCTTAAAGATTGTTTTGTGCGTATGGTCAACGAAGATGCAAACTCACACATGGTGGGTCGCGCCATGTCTGAAATTGGTAGAAGTTTTAAGCAGCGTTTACTGGAGTTGGCTGAAGAAAGATTAGGACCGCCACCCGTGCCCTATTGTTTTTTAGCATTAGGCTCTATGGCTCGTGATGAGCAACTTATTGTAACGGATCAAGATAATGCGATTATTTTAGATAATCAATATCAAGAATCACTTCATGGTGAATACTTTAAGCAATTAGCCACCTATGTATGTGATGGTTTAGCTGCCTGTGGCTACACTTATTGCACCGGTGACATAATGGCAACAAATCCAGAGTATCGAAAAACCCAATCCCAATGGGAAGAGTGTTTTGCCGACTGGATTGATAATCCAAAGCCTCAAGCACTATTAAACTGCTCAATCTTTTTTGATCTTTATGGGGTATACGGTAGACCCAAATGGGCTGAACAGCTCAACGCCTTTATACTCAGAAAAGCAAAAAAGAATAATCGCTTTTTAGCCTGCCTTGCAAGAAACGCCATTAATCGCACCCCACCACTGGGCTTTTTTAAAGACTTTGTCATGGAAAAAGACGGTCGCCATAACAACTCAATTAATTTAAAGCGCCGTGGCACCGCGCCATTAGCTGATCTTATCCGTGTCCACGCCCTCGCCATTGGCTCACAATCGCAAAATTCATTTGATCGCTTAGAAGACATTATCGAAGCCGGAATTTTACCGCCGTCAAAAGGTAAAGATTTACAGCATGCAATGGAGTTTATCTCTTTAGTTCGCATTCGCCATCAAGCATTAGATATTCAATCGGATCAAGAACCTGATAATAATATTGAACCTGAAAACATGTCTGATTTTGAAAGACGTAATTTAAAAGATGCTTTTTTGGTACTAAGCAGTGCGCAAAACTTTTTAAAGTTCCGCTACAGTGCTAGCAGCATGCAAGGATAATTAATGCGACTTTTTACAAACCAAGAAATTTTAAACTGGAAAGCTTTTTTGCAAATCAAAGCCAAAGAAAGTAAAGATAGCAGATTAAAAAAATTCTATAATGCCAGCACTTACCACGAAGAAATCAAACTGAAAGATATTGAGTTTGTCGCTGTAGATTTCGAAACAACTGGCTTAGATGCCAACCAAAACAGCATTATTAGTATAGGTTTGGTGCCGTTTACCTTAGATCGCATCGCCTGTCGAAAGGCGAAACATTGGTTTATCTCACCAGAAGATAAACTCAAAGAAGACTCCATCATCATCCATGGTATTACCCATTCAGACTTAAAAGGCGCACCTGATTTACTCCGAATTTTAGAACAACTATTAGATGAGTTGGCAGGCAAAATTGTGGTAGTGCATTATCGCAGAATAGAACGAGATTTTTTTGACGCCGCACTTCGCAGTTTAATAAACGAAGGGATTGTATTCCCTGTAGTTGATACCATGCAGCTCGAAGCTAATATTCAACAGGCAAAACCCCGAAGCTTTTTAGATTGGCTGAGAAACACTCGCCCAGCATCAATTCGACTTGCTAATAGTCGTAGCCGATACAATCTACCCACCTATCCACCACACGATGCATTAACCGATGCCATCGCAACCGCTGAATTACTGCAAGCTCAAATTCAGTACCACTTTAGCCCAGACACACCGATAAAAAAGCTATGGGTATAGATCGAATAAGCCCAGTTTCACTTGAATAATGACAAGTGAAACTGGGCTTTGGTTTTGATTTAGGTTTAGGTTAGCTCCTTAACCCAGGCCTTTTTTCAGTTCGCAGACCCATAATCAAACTGACACACATCACCAATAAAATAATGGTAAATGGTAAAGCCGTTGAAATCGCACCAGCCTGCAATGCTTCAATGGCTTGGGTGCCACCAACCCAAAGTAGACCCGCAGCAATCGCACCTTCAATAAAGGCCCAGAATACACGCTGAGGAACGGGTGCATCGACTTTACCGCCTGATGTGATGCTATCAATCACCAGTGAACCAGAATCTGATGAGGTTACAAAGAATACGAGTACCAATACAACGGCCAATAACGATAATATATTGCCCATTGGCAATGCATCAAACATCTCAAACATCGCTAAAGGCACTTCTGTTAAGCCTTTCTCACCTAAGGTACCAATCTTGTTGACCACTTGATCAATCGCAACGCCACCGAATACTGACATCCACAAGGTTGTCACCACTGTAGGTACAATCAATACAGCCATCATAAATTCACGGATGGTACGGCCACGGGAAATACGCGCTATAAACATACCTACAAAAGGAGACCATGATATCCACCAAGACCAATAAAACACGGTCCAACCATGCATCCAAGCTTCGTCATCACGACCCATTGGGTTACTTAAAGGAATGATATTTTCAATGTAGCCCATTACGGTCATGGGAATGGTACCCATAGAAACCGCAAAACTCACTAATATAACAAATAACATTAATGCCAGCGCCAACAACATATTGACATTACTGATAACTTTTACACCACCGTCAATACCGCGAACCACAGAAACCACAGCAATTAACGTCACTATCACGATAATGCCGACTTGCAGCATTAAGCCATTATCCATACCAAATACATGGTGAAAACCACTGGCAGCCTGTTGAGCCCCAAGGCCGAGGGATGTCGCCAGACCAAATAAAGTGGCAAGTACCGCTAAAATGTCAACAACGTGGCCTGGCCAACCCCAAGTTCTATCGCCCAATATTGGGTAAAAAACTGAACGCATTGAAAGCGGTAAGCCTTTATTATAAGCGAAAAAAGCAAGTGATAGTGATACTACACCGTAAATGGCCCATGGATGTAAGCCCCAATGGAACATGGTGGCACCCAGTGCTAACTTCGCAGCTTCAGGTGTGTTTGGCGCGACATTAAGTGGTGTTTCATACCAGCCAGTGAAATAAGCTACAGGCTCTGCTACCCCCCAAAACATTAAACCAATGCCCATTCCCGCGGCAAATAGCATGGCTATCCATGACAACATTGAGTAATCGGCCTTGGCTTCATCACCACCTAAGCGAATTTTACCAAATGGCGAAATGATCATTGCCAAACAAAACAACACAAACAGATTGGCAGACCACATAAATAGGCCATCAAAAGTACCTATAATTTTCCATTTTATGCCATCTAATACAGATTTTGATGTTTCTGGTTCAACCAAGAGAATGGCGATTAAGAAGAGTCCAATTAAGGAGGCGCTGATCCCAAAAACAGGGTTGTGGACGTCAAAGCCCCACTTTTGAATGTTATCTTGTCCGACTGTGTAATCGGTATTGTCTATACTATATTTATCGTTATTGCTATTCATTAATCCTCATTTAGAACAAACTTCATTAGTACATGAAAGGTTATTTTACTTTATTTAGCGGCAACTTGCTGTCTATTCTGGCAAAAGCTGCCCTTGATGTGACCTGACACACTATGAGTTAAACGTTCTGGCTAAAATGTCTGCTAAGGTTTAGTCGGATTAGCAACTAAGTTTAAAGTCTAGTTAACTTTAGCGCATAAATGGCCAAGCATTTGAAATTCTGCTTTTTTGAAGTGATTGGGCTGTTTTATCAACCAGTGATATGGCTTATTGTTAAGCCATATCAGCGATTCAAAAATTGACTATGAGTAAGCGCTTAAATATCGACTAGAGATAAATGTTTAAAATGCGTAGATAGCATTAGTCATTTTTAATTTAAAGCGTTTTCAAATCATTGAATTCAACCCTGCCTTTGCGCCAAAAATAAAACGCAGCACAAGCTGCTACCAGCGCAGTAATGACACCAAATTCATCCATATACCAACTCGAATCGGCTTTTTGCAGCGTAATCGGTGTAAATACTTTTTGAATAAAAATATTTGAACTCATGTGGTATATCACCCCAGTCCACAAACTACCTGTTTTCAACCGCAGATAAGTCATTATCATCCCAGTTGAAATGATAAAAACACTGAAAATGATGAGCTGATAATATAAAGGAGTGACATCATTTCCATATAAGCCTTTGATGATCAGTGGCCAATGCCATACGGACCAAACCAATCCACTCACGAGGGCAACACCAGTGAAAGACATAAACTTAGACAGCTCAGGCACAAGTAGACCACGCTAGCCAATCTCCTCGCCTAATATCGAAGGTAAAGACACAAAAAAACTGATTGTCGCAACTAATATAAAATGAAATAAAAATATACTGGCGTCGTTCCAATGAACTAAATTGTACTTTTGTTTTTGTGTAAACAAGAAATCAGCATCATAAAAGTCTGCGACACCTAATAACCAAACCAACAGGTATGCCATTAACGCGATGGCAAAAGGAACAAGATAACTTAGCCATTGGTATTTCCACTGCCCCCAGTGCCAACCAAGACCTGAAAGGCTCCGCTTACGAATAATACACGTTAAGATAGTGGCAGCGCCAACAGAGAGCATTAGCGGTGTTGCTTGACCCATCCTAAAAATTAACCAGTAGCCTACAACATAAAATACGATAACCAGTGAGAAAAATGTCGCCAGCGTTAGTACGCTATCTCTAGTAATGTTCAAGCTTTACTCCACTAAATGAACGACCTATATGGCCGTTATAATATATAAAGCTATTTTTTTGATTTATGCTGCAATCGCCAAGTTAAATAGCCATAAAAAATACCACCAATAGGAAAAGTAATTAAAGATAGAACAATGCCATCAAAAAAGTGTTCTTCTCCTGTTAAGTGCATAATCAACTGGAATAAAATCGCAGTTGAGATCCCCCAAAGCAAAACACCTTTGATTAAGATATGCTTTAATATGGCTGGCAATACTATTGTATCATTCATACTTCTTCCTTGAACTTAATCCCTTTTTCAGTGGTAATGTGAATCTGAGAGATAGTTAGTCCACATTACAACTAATGAAAAACTAAAGAATAATTTAAATAAAAGTAAATGATTGCAT
>NZ_MCTY01000044.1:0-349 GCF_002873635.1 Shewanella sp. 10N.286.52.B9 | reverse complement strand
GTTGCATTCGCCAGCAGTTGCTCTTGGCTTAGGGTAATTGAGCCATCTTCGTCCACTGAGTAAGCGATATTACCATCAACTACAGGTGCGTCATTAACCGCCAGTGTAGTAATGCCTGCGGTGGTTTCAGCAGTCGCGCCGTCATCATCGATGATGGTGACATCAAGACTGATTTCGCCGTTGAAGTTCTCATTGGGCGAGAAGGTCACTGAGCCATCTTGGTTTTGAACCAGGATACCGTCGGTACCAGAGTAAGACACTGAGTCTAGGCTGACGGTGCCATCCACATCACTTGAGTTCGCTAATAGCTGCTCAGCGCTAATGGTGATTTGGCCGTCTTCGTTGACTG
>NZ_MCTY01000043.1:0-6923 GCF_002873635.1 Shewanella sp. 10N.286.52.B9 | reverse complement strand
AAAATAATCTTATATGTGTTATTTGTTTTGATGTTTGCATTTTTTGCTAATTAGACTGATTGCAATCATGCTTAATTCTAATTCGGGCACGCTACCGATCCGCGTGGCGGGCATTGCCCTGATTCAGTACATCCTGTACTTCACCCTTCGGGCACGCTACCGCCCATAGATTACGGCTTCTAACGTGCCCTTCAATAAATGAAATTCTAATTTTGATTGAACCTAAAAGTCAGTGCTAACCTATATACTGACTTCTTACTTATACGAACTTATACGAACTTATTTTTACTAAATGCAGCTGTGGTTAAATAGCAACCTTTAGTAAAAACACGTCATTCTATCCCATTATTTCAATCACTGAATGAGTCAATTTTAAAAACTGAATCTCCTGCACACAAAAATCGGCTATTAAAACAAAACATCAACACTATTACTTAAAAAATTAACGCTTAGCGTTCATTAAATTTTCTTAATGCTACTACTATCTACACACATTCTTTTTTGTTGTCCCATGATATTAAACAATACAAAACAGCGTTTTTGGGCATTCTTTTCTTCAAAGATGGCTTCTAAGTCTACAAATGGCCCGTCAGTAAATTGGACTTTGTCTCCTGCGATTAAATCACTTTCAACATCAGGCTTGTGAACTGAAACTCTGTTTTTTATTGCTTGTATAATTCGATCATCAATGGGAGTCATGGTTTCGCTACAGCCAATGATACGACTGGCACCGCGAGTTGAATGTATGCGGCTGACACTGACTTCTAAGGGATCAAAATAGATAAACAAATAACATGGGAATAGCGGGACATCGACGAGTTTGGTCTTTCCGTTTGAGGTTTTCTCTTCTTGAATGATAGGTAAGTAACTTTCGACTTGTTGTAATGCTAAGTTTTGTTGCGCTCTAACTTCACCGCGCGGCTTACAATATAACAAATACCATGACTTCATTTTCTACTCACTTAATATCATTCGAGGTGACGTCCATTATCACCAAGCGCAGTATTTTATCAAAGCCAGTAAACTAAGTGAAAGCTTTTTGATATTTAATATTTCAAATGCTGCAAATTGATACGAAAGTGTTCAATTGTATTACTTATGTGGCGTCGTAAGAGGGCTTTCAATGAACAATAATAAAAAACCGTATCAAGATTAGATACGGTTTAATCATAAAGAGTAACTTAACTAATACAACTAATAATAAAACCTATTTTGTTTCAGGCTGTGGCGGATAGTTCGACATCACTTGTGAAATCGCCGAGTTGATGATTTGTACTCGCTCTTCTGGGGTGTTTTTATTGCGGATAGTATCTGCAACACTGCCGCGCCATACTAAATTGCCGGTTTTGTTATCGATTAAATCAACAATTAAGGTGCCGACTTCGTATTCACGTACTGTGGTTTGGGTGTTCATCCCTGCTCCGCCCCAGCCACGACGACCATAATATGGGTAGTAACCAAAACTGGTATTGAAGGTGTCGACATTAATTTTTTTATCGACTTTAGTTAAGTAGTTAACCAGTAAGTCAGCTTCAGTAATGTCTGCTTTTGTTAAGCCTTTTTGCCCAAGTTCGTTGTTAACAGCATCGCGAACACGTTGGTCCATTAAACCATCCAGATGATAACTTGCATCTTGGTTTTTCTTTTCGACCCAAGAGTAGGTTTTATATTGGTCAAATGAAACGGCTGGATCAAAATCGGTATTGGTTTTTAAGGTACTACATGCACTCAATGCTAAAACCGCTGCAGCAACAAATAACTTTTTCATAATAACTCCGAATAACAACCCAAACTGGCTGTTTCTGTATTAAATACATTTTAATGAGGCTAATAAATAGCTTACCTAGCTAAACTATAATCATCAACTGATAATATTAACAATAGTCGCTTTAGCCAGTTTTCTAAATGTTTAACAGCAAGCTTTAGCCTTAACCACCGCGAAAATGACTCTTACCTAGTGAATGGGCTTAGTTAATGAGCTTAGTTAATGAGCTTAGTTAATGCGCTTAGTGAATGGACTTAATGAGTGAGCTTAGTGAATTCACTTAGTGCTCGCCAATAAGATAACAGCTAGATTATCCGCTAGAGGGGTCGTTTGCTGCTTTAGCCAACTCAGTTAGTTTGTTAAACTGTGTGTATTGATTATTTATTTTAAAGTACAAGTGAACCTATGCGTATTGATCCTAATGTTTCTTTAGTTTATAGCACCGATGGCGGTAAAATTGCTCAAGAAAAGCCAACAGAGCAAATTCCAGTAGGTGACGGCATTGTCCGCATCCATAAAGACAGTAAAGGCCGTAAAGGAAAAGGCGTTAGTATCATTAAAGGGCTTGGGCTTGATGCTAAAGCGTTAAAAGCCTTAGCGCAAAAACTTAAAAAACAATGTGGTTGTGGGGGTACGGTAAAAGAGTTCAATATTGAAGTGCAAACTGATGACCGTGAAAAAATCAAAACCTTGCTAGAGAAAATGAACTATACGGTCAAACTTGCTGGTGGTTAAGCCTACGCTAATACTTACATTTAATATTAGTATTTGCCTAAGTCTAAGTATTAGCAATCGCCAATCAAGCTTAAATCACAACCTCGGGTTTAAGGGCATTTAAGTATGTATGTTAAATTGACACCTAGTTTTTCAAAAGGATAAATAATGGACAGTTTACAAGGTCATCTGTTAATTGCTATGCCCTCTTTAGATGAGTCTTTTTTTGAGCGTGCTGTCATTTATATTTGCGAGCATAACGATAAAGGCGCCATGGGCGTAATGATCAATCGGCCAACCAATATCGTTATTGATGAGCTGCTAGAGCAAATTGGCTTAGCTAAAAAAGTGCAATTAAGCCTACCCCTTGAAGAATCGGTAGTTTTAGGCGGCCCAGTTGATACCGACAGAGGCTTTGTATTGCATACGCCACAAACTGATTGGGTCAATAGTGAGCCCGTAAGTGAATTTTGCATGCTAACCACATCACGAGATGTGCTTAATGCCCTAGGCACTGAAGAGTCGCCAAAACAATTTATTGTCGCTCTAGGCTATGCTGGTTGGAGCAAAAACCAGTTAGAAGAAGAGTTAGCTGAAAACACCTGGTTAACTATTGAAGCCACACCCGAACTCGTTTTTAACCAAGACTATAATCAGCTTTGGACTCAAGCCACCAAACAATTAGGCTTTGATATTTGGCAAATATCATCACAAGTTGGTCACTCTTAAGCTTTTAAAACTCGCTAATACACCAATTTATGTTTATAAACGCCAAGTATTCATCTTCAATTGCTGTCAGTTAATCAATTGGCTTTGCAACTGTCGATACTCATTATTACGATTATCCAGAGAACAACATGCAATCTAAAACAGTATTAGGCTTTGATTTTGGCACCAAAAGTATCGGTGTTGCGGTTGGCCAGGAAATCACGTCAAGTGCGGCACCAATTTCGGCCATAAAAGCCAATGATGGCATCCCTAATTGGGATGAAATTGAAGCGGTACTAAAAGAGTGGCAACCTGATTTAGTCGTTGTTGGTTTACCGCTTAATATGGACGGTACCGAACAAGAGATGACTCAGCGGGCGCGAAAATTTGCCAATCGCATTAGTGGCCGCTTTGGGGTAAAAGTGGTCACTCAAGATGAGCGCCTCACCACCACAGATGCTAAAGCAAGGCTATTTGAATTAGGGGGTTATAAAAAGCTTACCAAAGGCCAAGTGGATGCAGTATCTGCAGTCCTGATTATCGAAAGCTATTTCGAAAACCAGTATTCATAACTAGCTTTAAATTCTAGACACAAAAAAGGAGTCAACTGACTCCTTTTTTATTGTTCACCATTGCATTAATTAAAGATAAGGCTTCACCAGATTGGCCATCATATTGATATGGTCATCATTATCATTTAAACATTCAATGTAGCGGAATTTTTTACCACCGGCATGTTCAAATACTTCGCGGTTCTCACCTTTTATTTCTTCTAATGTTTCTAAGCAGTCTGCGCTAAATGCAGGGCAAACAACTGCGATATCGGTAATGCCTTGGCCTGGTAACGCTTCCATGGTGGCATCGGTATAAGGCTGTAACCACTTGGCTTTACCAAAACGTGATTGGAAGGTCATCACATATTCGTCTTCCGTCAAACCTAGTTTTTCGACCACTAAGCGAGTACTTTTAACGCAAAAACAATAGTAAGGATCGCCTAAATGCAGATTACGTTCTGGCATACCGTGATAAGACAACACTAGCTTTTCCGGTTTTCCATTTGCGTCAAAATCCGCTTGAATTGATTTAGCTAATGCATCAATAAAGTTAGGATCGTCATGGTAGGTATTAATAAAATGCAGCGCTGGAATATAGCGCCATTTACATAGCTCTTTGGCAATAGCATCAAAGGCTGACGCCGTGGTAGGTGCGGCATATTGAGGATAAAGCGGTAAAACAATAATCTTATCAATTCCGTCTTTGTGCATTTGCTGTAACACACTTGGGGTTGATGGGTTACCGTAACGCATGGATAAATGCACTGATGCATCGACATCGTGCTGCTTAAACAAGGCATCAAGCTTGGCCTGTTGACGTAAGCTAATATCCATTAAAGGCGAACCCTCTTTGGTCCACACTTCTTTGTAAAGTGCTGCAGATTTTGCTGGGCGCACTCTTAAAATAATCCCGTGTAAGATACACATCCACACTAATTTAGGGATTTCGACTACCCGAGGATCAGATAAAAATTCTGCGAGGTAGCGACGAACGGCTGAGGCGGTAGGTTCATCAGGGGTGCCTAAATTCATTAACAGCACACCGGTTTTGCCACGGGTTTTGTGGCCGACTTCTTTACTTAATCCAGAAAATTTGAACAAGATTGACTCCGAGAAAAGTGATTATTGATGATGCCCGATTAAATATTTATTACTTAAGGCATCATCCAATAACGGCTATTTGTCATGCTAATAATAGCCACGCAAATTTATCTGCAAGCTTATGCTTTATTAGCAATATTATTATTTATAGCACTGACTCTATCGCTTTTTTCAACTCTTCGCTATCTGGTTTTACTCGAGAGTTGAATTGCTGCACACTTTCACCGTCTGCGCTAACAAGGTATTTATAAAAATTCCATTTAGGCGCTGCTGATTTTTCACCTAAATAAGAAAATACCGAGTTAACATCGCTGCCTCTGACTGCAGAGGTCGACACCATAGTGAATGTCACGCCGTAATTTAAAAAACACACATCTGCGGTTTTGGCTTCATCATCTTCTTCTTGAAAGAAATCATCCGATGGAAAACCAATGACCACTAAATCATCTTTATATTGCTGATGCAGCGCTTCAAGTGCTTTAAATTGCGGTGTAAAACCGCAGTTACTGGCGGTATTAACAATTAATACTGGTTTACCTGCGGTTAACTCACATAAATCGACCGTATCTTCAGAATGTAATTTTCTGGCTTCTACATTAAGGTATTCAGGACAGCTATTAGCCATTGAATTCGTTGAAAAAGCGCTAAAGCTTAAACCGATTAAGCCTGCTGATAATAAGAGTTTGTTCATTTTGATTCCTTTCCAACATATATCTAAAATAATCTATTTAAGGTAAATCATACTTGCGGCTTTTGCTTTAACGCCACTTTGACAAAAAGTTTTGACTACACAGGCCACAAGTACATATACGTTTTAATAAGCGTATCAGATCAAACTGATACACTGGGCTTAGAAATAAAAGCCAACATTAATATTGAGCCGTGAATGCCAAGCGGTATCACCATTATCAATGCCAATCCCATCGCCACCAGCAAACCACATATTCTTGCCAGCAATCCAGTCGACATATGAATAAAACTTACCGGCAGCAATCATACAACCGGTGACATTTTGAATAGAGTCATCTAAGCCTTCACCAGAAGCGACCACCTGACTGTAATCGTTGTAACAGTTTAATTGGCTAATCGGGCCCCAATCCACATCAATTTGACGCGATAAGTTCAACGTTACCACATCGGCTTTAGCGGCAATTTCAAACGGCGCGGCAAAAGCAGCTAAGGTGATGCGGTTGCTGTTGTCTAAATCATAGTCATAATGAATATACTGAGTTTGTAATTGCCATTGCTGCCAATCTAACTGCCAATGTACAGCTGCAGTAATACTTGTGGTATCTTCGCCTTCAGCTGCATTTTCAAAGCCATCTGGTACATATTCTAAATTACTATATTGAAATGACGCGCCAAGTTTACTCTTAAACTCATCACCTATGGTTTTTTCAATGCGTAAGTTTAATTGGCCGGCTTCTTGATAAGGAGACTCTTTTGTTGTGCCAACATCAAATGAGTAACGATCGAAGCGACTGCCATCACCATACTCATCATTAACAAAGTATGCGGCATCATAACGCCAGCCATTGCCTTGGTATTGATAATGAATACCGGCATCATAATCATCTTCTAAGCCTAGATAATAAGTCGCCCCAAACCAAAATGAGTGAGAAGCCACTGGCATAACGCCAAATGGCACTTGCGTGACGCCCACTTGCACCTTTTGGTTTTCATCAAATTGATAACCCATATAAGCATGGTGTACCACATCCATATACTCATACCAGCGGTATTGGGCTGAGGCAAATAAGCCACTGTCTGATTTGTAATTTACATCAGCTCTAAACAGTTCAAACTCAAGCGTGCCATTACCATCAGCGTAATCTTGCCAACCATAATTTACCCTTACTGCCCCACCAATATCGAGCTCATCATTAATACTGACAGCCTGAGCCGAAGATGACATAAGTGTAAATGCCGCTATTAGCGATGTTGCTAATACGTTTTTTTTGAAACAAAACATGGGATCCCTAGGGGGTAGTTGGTTGGATTGTTATTATAGCAAATTAGCAGACTGTAAATGGTAAGTATTTGTAACGTTAAAAAAGGCCAAGGCTTACGCCTTGGCCCTG
>NZ_MCTY01000042.1:1526-10953 GCF_002873635.1 Shewanella sp. 10N.286.52.B9 | reverse complement strand
CACCTAAAGTTTTACTATTGAGTCAATTGAAATCACATGAATCATAATTCATATCTTATCAAAAATATGTGATTACCGACTCAGTCTTAAAATATTTTAAAATCAGATAATACAAACACTTATATAGATATACCTCAAAATATATTTTTGTTAATTACTGCTATTAACATTGTGAATGAATAACCATTTCATTCTCTAAAATTAAGCATTGCAGTTAAAATATTTTCCGATGAAATAAACTTTGTGAAATCAACATCATTACCCCAACCCATATTGTTAATGCGATATACAAGTTAGACAGAGGAAATTGAACTAACGACGATAAACTACTGCTAGTATCCTGTTGAGGGGCAGCAACTAACATCAGAGCGCGGAAAATGTCACTTGGATTAAGCAATATCATTACCTGTAAAAGTTGACTAGAAAGCTCCACAGTTTCCGCTACCATAAGTGTGAGTAAAATAAGGTCGTAAACCAATACAACCGCTACCCAAATAAACAATAAAATAGCAATGGCTTTAGCTTTTTCAGCCACCTGCAAACTCACCACATAACCCACTAATACAAAGCACATACTCAGTAAAATACTGCTAAACACTAAATGACAGAACAACGGCAACAATAATGACAATTCAGTGCCAGTAAACACATGAATAAGTGCAGCTGTTAATCCAAAAGAAAATACAATAGTGCAAGCTAGCACAGTGATATGGCCAACAAACTTACCTAATAATATCTGACTGCGGCTTAAAGGGTATGACAATAGCAACAGCAAGGTACCAGACTCTTCTTCACCAATAAAACTGTCATAACTCAACAAAATAGCCGTTAATGGTAAAATAAATACTCCAATGGAACTTAGACTGGCCATTAACATTGGCAGCACTGGAACAGCTAACTCACCCGTGACAACTGAACCTGAAAATGAAATTATTAAGGATAAACTAGTTAATATCAGACCGATAAACACAACCCAACGATTACGAAAGTTGTCTTTAATTTCTTTACTGGCGATGGTTAAAATAGGTGTAAACATCATAATTCCTCAAGCAACGTTTTGCTGACGGTTATTCATGCAGTGATGATAAATATCACTTAAACCAGGTTCTTCAATAGAGAAGTTATAAACGCCACAATGCTGCGTGAGATACTGCATGACTCTTGGCTTATCTACCTGATGAATCAATAATTGATTATTCACAGCCAATGTATTTAAAAACTCATCCTCTGCTATCGCTTGATTAATTTCCTCTCCTTTAAACAACACTTTTAAGTCTGTTAATTGGCGCAACGTCTCTACACAGCCAGAGGCTAATTCCATGCCGTTAGCCATAATAAAAGCACGATCAATATTATCTTCAACAACTGCCAACTCATGGGTACACACTACAATGGCGCAACCTTGGCGTTTGAGTTCATCAATCTTTTGATACATAAACAGTGAGGCCTGTGGATCAAGTCCAACTGTAGGTTCATCAAGTAATAAAATATCAGGAGATGACAATATTGCTTGGGCAAAACCTAGACGCTGCTTCATGCCTTTTGAATAGCTTTTAACCGGATTATCTTGCGCATGCTCAAGGCCAAACTCTTCGAGTACTTGTAGAACTTTTGATTTATCAATCCGCTTTAACGCGGCAAAATAATTCAACACCTCTTTGCCGGTGAGCTTTTCATATAAACTGATATTTTCAGGTAGGTAACCTAGATTGATCTGACGGCGATCTTTCTCATGAGTCACCGTTTTACCCATCATGGTAATTTGGCCCGATGTGGGTTTTACTATGCCTAACAGCATTTTTATCAGGCTAGATTTACCTGCACCATTATGCCCCAGCAATGCTAACGTTTCCCCCGCATGTACCTGTAAACTGATATTGCCTACGGCAGTAAATTCACCGTACTGTTTAATGAGGTTCTGAACCTGAATAACTGAATTTCTTGGCATAAAAACCTACTTATTTAACGAATGCTCAGAAGGCTGAGTTGTTGAAACTATGTTTGAATTTACATATGAATAATCTGCTAGTTCAGCGGCATAACCAATATTGGAATTTGCAGTCGGACTCATCATTGGAAAACTATCCATCACACCTGCTTCCGGCATAATTTGAAATTGCTGCTGAGTCCAGCGCAGCAAAGAAGCCACAGGACTTTTCAATAAAAAATGCGCTTCAGGATAAAGCCAATACAAACGATCTAAATGATCGCTTGGCTGATAAGCTTGCTCGCTAAACCCATCACCTGTTCGATCCCAACCGATAAAACCGCTCCAATAATTCCCTTGTTCTTTATGACTCCATTCAACAATCGTATCGCCGACATACTTCACATGAGCTTGATTATTAATAAACTGGTTACGATATATTTGATTGCCTTCGCCGCCCATCGCCATATAAATACCAATTTCGCTATTAGCAAATTCATTGTTATAAACACGGTTATCACGGGCGCCATAAATGAACATGCTTTTACCTTCATCGCCCGTTGGCATTTTAGGGTTTGCATTAACGATATTATTCACATGATTGGCTTGAACGTCTGAGTCATTGGTCATGTTTAGCAACACACCAAATATCGCAGCACCATTAACTTGATTATGATGTAGATTAATCCGCTTAGAGTTCATTAATGCGTAACCACCATCGACTTTTGTGGCTGCATTATTAAAGGCTTCGTCATCTTCGGTATACATGTAATGAATACCGTATTGCTGCTTAGAAAATTGATTATTGGTGACTAAACTGTGTTTACCTGATTCTAGATACACGCCATCTCTTACATCTTTAATTACATTGCCATTGATAACAGCATGATCCACACGTTTTAGATAAATACCATCGCCTCTATCCAATACAAAGCGTTCAGCATCGCCGCTAATCAGGTTGTGAGAAATTTCAATATGATGGCTATTATCGGCGCGAATGCCAAAGCCATCGCCAGTGAGTACATTGTCAGCGATCACAATGTTTGTCATGCCATCATTAATCAATATGCCTGCATTCAGTTCATATTGATCGTCTCCCCAATTGAGAATGTTTAATTGCTTAATATTGACGTCATTACTGGCAATCGTGATGGCGCTACCTTGACCTTGAGCATCAATAATTGACCTGGGATGACCGATTAATGTGAGGGGCTTATTAATAATCGCATTACCAAGATAGGTTTGATTACTCAAAGCAATGCGGTCATGAGCACTCGCGTCGTCAATAATCTCTTGCAATAAAACAGATTTGACTAGTGGATTAACATTTATTTCCATTGAATCAGCAAGCGTAATAGGTGCAGTAAATACACCAATAATCCACCACCAAATCAATACAAATTTACCCATGGAGTTTCTCACTTTCATCTAACCAATTATCTGAATTTGCTTAGCTAATGACTTTTAGTAAATTAAAAACATTAATACTTTACCAAGCTAACACCTTTGTTTTTATAGGCTTAATGATGGCTCATATTCTCGCCTAATAATTCAATGGTAATGTCGTCAAACTTCAATACAGCCCCACCAAACTCACGGGCAAAATCTTGCGCTGCTTGTTCAGTACTAAATGAGGCTACAGCTGGGCCCATCACCGCTTGTCGACTGGTGCCATAAACATATGTCGCTGTTTTACCGTCAATAAAGAATTCATCTTTGGGATTATCCCAGTCTGTTTTGGCCATATCATGCACCCAAACTTGGTTCACCTGACGGGTATTTTCTGGTTGTAATAAAAAGCTGAACATATCGCGTGTCGAACAAAAAGAAGGGGTTGCTTCAACGTTTTTTAAGCTCAATTGCCCCTTAGGACCAGGGTACTTTGTGATCATCATGCCGCACATATGACAACGATCATGCTCATGTATGGCATGGCTGTGACCACTCGCCTCTGCGCCAACCTTGTCTGGAGTACAGGCAAATAACAATGGCACTAGTAGTAATAACGATAGGATTTTTTTCATTTAAATTTCCAACTCAACACGAGCTCTACAAAGTAAAAAGAATCACCCTTAAAAATGACTAAGGGAAGACATATGCGCTTAAGGGTGATTCTGGCAACACTAAATTGCGTATGTTTGTCCTGCATACAGGATAAACATGCGTAAGCACATCATGCCGCTAATGGCACAAAATCCTGATAAGTAAAATGCTTTAGCGGAATGGCTAAAGGTTTTACCTGTGGCGAAGTTAAGCAAGATAGGCCCTAAGAACCCAACACCTACAACACCAATCCAGAATAGATTTGCCCATACACCAGCTGTAAATGCTTCAAAAGCTGATTGCGCACCAGCATTACCCGTTGCAAGCGACATTGCGATCATGCAGATAAACAAAATTTCAGCAATCATGATTGGCCATTCAGCCCCATGAAGGATTTTAAGTTCACTGCTGTGCATGTCTTCTTTGAACAAGAATACCGACAACATTTTTGATGCAGCCGCACCTGCTGAGACACCCGAAGCAATAAATAAAGCAGGTAATACTGCTGTATTAATCAGTGGGAAACGGATTAACGCTGAAATCAAGAAACCAGTATAAGCACACACTGCTGCCGCTAGAATTAACACTGCAACTTCGCAAGGTTTGCGAATTGGTTTTAGCATGTTAATGATTGGCAACAAGATACTTAATGCTGGAATCGATTTGATTTCATCTTCAAAGGCATAAAGACACAACACTGCCGTAAGTGGGATGTACACACATAAAGCGATAACCCCTACTGACATAACTGATGTGAAATTGTAAAATACGAGAATACGCCAGAAGAACAATGGGTTGGTTAAGTCTAAAACCAGACATAACATACCCAGTGCAATCGTCACAAACGAGATTAAGCTGGCAGCTTTATACAGTGGGGTAGTTTCAGTTTGGCCTTTAAAAAAGCGAATTGCTAAAGCAACCACTAAAGAACCGCCTGAAATACCGGCTAAGAAAAGGTAAACAGCAATTGGCCAAGGCCATGCAACCCCTTCAGATAGCCCCATGGTAAACTCCATTGAACCGTCCATCTTATACCCCCAACTTAACAACTGGAATGTAACGAAGGCTTGGTTCAGTACCAAATTGAGGCTTCATACGCACAGAGTCTTTCACCGCTAATAATTTATTAACGTATGAGGTTGGATCGTTAGCATCACCAAAGATCAACGCATCATATTTACACTGTTGTACACAAGCTGGTAACTCACCTTTTGATAATTTGCTGTTTAAACAGAAATCGCAATTATCAGCCACATCAGTTTCTTCATTAATAAAACGTGCATTGTATGGGCAGGCGCCAATACAGTATTTACAACCTGCACATTTACTTGCGTCCATGGTGACGATCCCTGTTTTAGGATCTTTATGTGCCGCACCTGTAGGACATACACTGACACATGGCGCGTTTTTACATTGCTGACAAGAAACACGAACAAACTTACGTTCGCAGTTACACTCTTCTTTGCCACAATGTGGACATGCTTGCCCTTCAACACCGCCAGATTGATGTTCCATCAACATTCTTGATTTGCCGTCAGGTAAGTTATTTGCGACATTACATGCCTCTTTACACTCACCACAACCGACACATTTATTTTGATCAAACACCATAACGTAATGAGGTTTGTTAGCATCTTCGTTGTCATCTTTAACTGAAGTACAGCCCATAGGGCCCAGAATTAAAGAAGCAGCTCCAATACCTTTTAGAAACCTCCGTCTTTCTATATTTTCACTCACAACATCCTCCCTAGTGCAGCTATCGCTGACTGGTATTTATTGGTTCGCTGCAAATTCAAATGACGAATCATCGACTCAATTCATTTAATTTAAATTCGGCTTTCATAATTGCGTTATTAATAGATTGTCTATTAAAAGATTGAGTTTGATTGGTCAGTAAGATGCGCCAGTGATCTATCGCGTCAACATATTCACCCTTAAGGTAAGCATCTGTTGCGAGTAGCAATCTGGTATTAAGCTCATCACGTTGAAAACTCAACGCTGTATCAATGACCATTTTGGTCTCAGGTAAAAACTGACGACTATCTCGGTAATACATTGATGTCGCTTTTATGCCTAATAACTCAGCATCAGCACCCACTAGCTCAATTAACTGATCTAGCGTCGTCACAGAGTCAGCATATAAACCGCCTTCTGCATATGATTGTGCTAACGAAATAAGCGCTAATTCATTTTGTGGTTGTTGCTGAACTTGATCTCGCCCTTTAGTAATACTGGCTGCAATCAAGTAATCCACCGATTCATCTGCCTGACCTTTATCCCAACCTTGGAAATGTCCTCCACTGGCATATATAGATAACGAAAAAATCAATACAGCGACTGACATCCATAATGGACTTTGATAAGAACCAGCAAGCTTAAATTCATCATATTTAAGGCAATGCTCGCCATTGTTACCGTCAGCCACTTTATTGGCTTGTTTCATCACAGTGCTGCTCAAATTACGGTTATATACACTGTGATGAATCCAGAAGAGTCCGATAAATATACTCAGACATACTGCTATACCTAAGACCAGAATATTCATAAGTGTCTCTTCTTTCTTGAATTTAATTAATGAGTTATCACCAAAATTTCAATGACAACTTGTTGTTAGTAAAAGCTTAGTGAGAGCCCATCATGCCGTTCATGCCCATACCTGTTAGGCCCATACCTTTTGCGTTTTCACTCGGTGCTTCAGACTTAACTAATTCCACTTCAAAAATTAATGCGGTATCACCAGGAATATCACCAGCACCGTCTTTGCCATACGCTAGCTCAGATGGAATGGCAAAACGAAAGGTTGAGCCTTCAGGCATCAAGCGTAAACCTTCTTCCCAACCAGCAATGGCTGTCAGTAATGCAAAACGAACTGGATCTGTCGTTTCATCAAATACAGTCCCATCAACTAATGTGCCTTTGTACTTCACAGTGACCACATCTTCAGGGTTAGGTTTTCTGCCTTCACCCATTTTTATCACTTCATACTGCAAGCCAGAACCCGTCACCTTAACGCCATCTTTCGCTTTGTTTTCAACTAAGAAAGCATCACTGGCTTTTTTACTTTCAAGGGCAATTTGTTGCATTTTTTGGCTACTCAATAAATTAAGTAGTTCACTTCGATCGTTTAAGTAAGTCAGCACATCTTCATCAGACATTTTTTGTTCATTCTTAAGCGCATCAATCACACCATCAATCACCAATTGAACATTAATTTGAGCGCCAAGCTCCGTTTGGTTATAAATTTGGCTTGATAGGTAATTACCAATAGAAGCGCCCATGCTGTAAGACTGTTTTTCAACATCGCTTTCTACGTTTTGAGCAGCAAAACTGCCTGCTGATAAAACCAATGTCATACACGTTGCAATGGCTAAGGTACTTTTCTTTAATAATTTCATTTGGCACTCTCTCTTGGAAAATAGATTGACCCAGCGACAACACATCATCAGGTCTTAAATAGGTAATAAAATGGTTAAGGTAATTCTGTTACTCTTCCTGACAATCGCCAGCCGTAAATTCCATCGGCCATATGTCTAACCCCTGTGTAACCTAGTTTTACTGTTTCTCGTGCAGCCATCGCACTTGAAGTACATAAAGTGTTAGCACAGTAGAACACCATCACCGCATCCTTATTTTTTGGAAGTAACTTTTTCCAGTTCTTAACGTTGAAGTACACCGCACCAGGGATAAACCCTTCAGCCCATAACTCCAATGTGTTTACATCAAAAAAATAAACATCTTCATTGCCCACTAACGACTCAGCTTCACGCATTGAAATCGGATTAAGCTGAATGTCATTAATAGGAATTGGAATGAGATCCCCACCCGCACCAGCAAACACTTGTGCTTGCACTGCGACGAACAACGATACTGAAATCAAAATCTTGCTAAGTAGTTTTTTCATGGTTTTCTCTCAAAATATCTCGGCATCGGCTGACGCCGAGTTATTAAAAAATGGCTACTCACATACGTGAGTAGCCATTAGGGTTTTACATTTTTTTACCATTAATAATGGCTTGAGCTTGAGTCACGTAAGTGAGTGCTGCATCAATACGTTTATGGGTATAACGCGCACCATGGACACCCCAAGAACCATCTTTTTCAAGCAGCGTCACTGCATCTTGTGCTTTATCAGCCAATAGAAGAACTTGTGATTTATCTTCAACAGATAACTTAGTCACTTCTAATAATTGGTCGATAGTGTCAAGAGCGCCGACAACTTGAGCGTAAGTTTCTTTGATAGGCGTTTGGAACTTCATCACTTCGCCGTAGATCTCTTGTTGATCTTTGTAGTGTAGGCTTGGATCAAGTTCTGATTGGAACTGACTGTGACAACCTTTACCATTAACGACATTATCATCAGAGATAGCAGTACGAGCACAAGACCACATTAAATCTAAGTAGTTATTACCATTAGCATTCTTCGCAACAGTCCAACCTTTCACAGTAGATTCACGAGGTTTGCCTTCTGGTGGGTTCAATGTCTTCTGAGTTGGGTCGATTTCAATCTTCCACATGTGCGACTTACGAACCGCGTCGAAACCAGCTTGATCAGGGAACTGCATTGCGGTGAAGTTTTCACAACTGCCCATGTTAGGCATGTGACAACTTGTACAGCTTTGGTCGCTATGAGTCTTAGTGTTTGCTGCGATTTCAGCTTGCGCTGCGTGACAGTCAGAACACTCTTTCTTCATTTTCGGTTTGGTATAACCAGACTTCCAATCGTTGCTTGTAACTTCATGTGGATCATGACAAGTCGCACAACGCATGCCTTTTTCATAATGCATAGAAGCGAACATTTGCGAACCTTCAGTACCACATGATGGACATGCAGACTTCATTTTCACACCAAAAGCATACTCAAGTTTATCTTGGCCTTCTTCAGTATCAGCTAGCTCATCAACGAAGTTAAAACGTTGGTGACAACGTTCACAATTCGAAGGCATTCCGCCGCCATTACCACCATCGAGATGACCACCTGCTCCGTGACATTCTTCACAAGCAATACCTTTAGAAATGGTATGTTCTTGTAGTTTTTTAGGGTCACCTAAAGCAGCTAAGTATTCCTCTTTAGTTTCGAAGTCGAACTTGAAGCTATGACACACTTCACAGTAAGAGCTTGCAGGTTGGAACAACATTTCTTTTTCATACTTCGCACCGTATGAGCTCATGCCCACTTGGTGAGAACCACTTGGACCAAATGCTTTACCATCGTTAGTTTCAGGAAATTCTGGGATAACTGCGTTAATTTTGGCAGCCATTTCAGGCGTTAACCATTCAGCCCAACCACGTGAGAATTGGTTACCACCAGCGACCATTTTACCGCTGCCATCTCTCAATAAGCCGTCACGAATATGGTAAGTACCACGGACTAACCATGCATCAATGAAGCCGTATTTAGTACGTGGTGTACCCACAGTTGCGTAGATCATGTCAGGCGTAATACCATCAGCCAAAATA
>NZ_MCTY01000042.1:0-773 GCF_002873635.1 Shewanella sp. 10N.286.52.B9 | reverse complement strand
TAATACCATCAGCCAAAATAGAGGTATCTTTGGTGTTGTACATGGTCTTGTTCAAATCGTTATCCACTTCTGGATGTTCACCAGGGAAACGAATTGTTTTAGAGTGACGAGAACGATTCCATGCTTCGTATTGAACAGCATGACATTCACCACATTTTTCAGGTCCAACAAACTTGTTTGGATAATCAAGAATTGATTTAGCACCTAAACGATATTGAACAGCGCTTGGACGACCCACACGTTTGCTATATTTAGGGCTATTACCTGTATCTAAATACTCTTCACCACGGTCACTAATGTGGTAATCACCCACTAAGTTACCTTCTTCATGGTATTTAAATACTGGATGATTCTGGAATAAATAATCAAAAAGTTCTTGTTCTTGAACAATATAATCTTGTAGCGTTTTAACGCCTTTTGATTCTTCATCTCCATTTGGATTTGAAATAACTTTCTGTGCTGTCTTACCCATTTCTGGCAAACTATTATACTTGCCACCAGCAGCTGTTGCATTGCCAACAATGCCAAGACAAACTAGCACACTTAGTGCTGCTATCTTGTATTTAGCCTGTTTCATTGTCCCACTCCTAATCATCATTATTTTATATGTTGCAGTCGAACCTGGCAGTTCAGCTAGCGATATAATTAATTTGAGCAAGACTAAGTTTAAAGATAAAAACCAATGATTTGTTGAGCTAGATCACATCATAAAACGCCTCAGACCTAACAAAACCTAAAAACAATATTAACCAATAAAAACAACAATATAATTG
>NZ_MCTY01000041.1:13867-32557 GCF_002873635.1 Shewanella sp. 10N.286.52.B9 | reverse complement strand
CTAAATAATAAAATACAAAAATATTAATTCAGGGAAAAGTTGCATGGCCGATATTAAGCAAAGCGGCCAATTTTTAACCTGTAGCCTAACAATAAAAAGCACTGAGCACTGTTTTGCTCAAGTTGATTAGCACTTTTGTAAAAGTTGTGCTTAAAAGGATTGTTGCGAGTTAACAAGCCAGTTTACAGCCTTAGTTAACAAACAAAAACAGCATGAAGGAACTGCGTAAAGCAAGTATAAAAAATTGCATAATAATTATAATTCAACAATTAGCGTTTTTAACGGCCTTTACTGTCACAAGGTGAGTCGTTACATCAATCAGCTGCTGTTATTGTTGGTATTAGTCGGTTTACTGAATAGTGCTTCAGTGACTGCTTTTACTTTTGATAACAAGGCAGCTGATGACTTGTTCCATCAATTAAAAACAGAACAGATCACAGATTTACTTGTCATAGAGCAAACATTACTCAAACTCGAGAACATTATTGCCAGTAACGATATTGAGCGCCAGCAGCTGTTACTTACTGAGCAATGTAAAACCTTTAGCTCCAGTGACAGTGAGCAAAACAACAACTTTATTACCACGACAAACAACATTGAGCAGCAATCTTTTTTTAGTCCACAAATTCCAATTTTGCTGAATTTATGTCGTTCAAAAGCATTCAGATACCTTGACCAACATAGCAGCGCGATTAAACTAAATCAGGCTGCACTTGAACAAGCCTTAGCACTAAATGACAAGCATATCATCGCCAAAGCCCATAATAACATTGCCAAACAAGCACTTTATCAAGGTCAGTTTTCCAAAGCGATTGATAGCTTCACTCAGTCTTTTGAGCTCAATCAACAAATAGGCTTACAGCATGCAGCTAGCTTAGACTTACTGAATTTAGCAGGTATTTACCGGCGCTCAGGCGATAACGAAAAAGCACTTTATTACTACAACAGAATAAAGGGTTACCTTAATAAAACCAAAGACTTAATGTTACTTGCCAATGTTGAAAACTCACTCGCTTATATAGAATTAGATCGCGGTGAATATCAGCAAGCACTGGAATACTTTGAAAAAGTCTATCAGGTCATCGAGGGGATCAATGATCCGCTTTACACCGCTAGAGTTGCGATTGATATGTCTGCGCCGCTGATTAAACTTGGCCGATTAGCAGAAGCAGAAAAGTGGCTAAATCAAGCTCGACCTTACATGACCCCCGAGATGTACTCTCACTATGGTTACATGCATAGTTATTATTTAGAGCTGCGCATGTTACAAGGCAACTATGCTAGCGCCTTTGAGCATTTCAATGCAGCAACAGCTAACTTTCAAAAGTATAATATGCAAAAAGGTTTAGCTATTAGTTATCAGTTAGCCAGTCAGTTATTTGCTATCCAAGCTGATTATAAGTCAGCTAACTACTGGCACCATCAGTTCTTAAGCATTCATAAACAACTCGATCAGTTAAGGCTGGACACCTATAATTCCGACATGAGACTCAAGTTTGACTCAGATAACCTAGAAGATAAACAAGCACAGTTAATTGAGTTCCAAGCGCTTAAAGACATTCAGCTTAATGCCGTAAAAACTCAGCAAAAATTACAATACACCGCCCTCGCAATGACATTTATCTTCTTGTTAATATTAGTTATTTTAATTATTAAGCTGCAAAAAAAGTCACAACAATATCGACAAATAGCATTAAAAGATCCACTCACCAACATCCCTAATCGCTTACATGCCTACGAGGTCATGCAAAAGCTGCTAAAGCAAAAAGTGCAATTTTCTATCTTACTTATCGACGTAGATCACTTTAAGAGTGTCAATGACCGATTCGGCCATGACATCGGTGATATAGCACTACAACTCATTGCTCAAACTTGTCAGCAAAATTGCCGCGAGGAAGATACTGTGGCGCGTATTGGTGGTGAAGAGTTTCTGATCATTATGCCAAAGACAAATATCGAGCAATCGATGATTTTCGCTGAGCGAATTAATCATAAAATGAAACTTGTGAACTCACCGCAGTTAAACGATAACTTGATATTTTCAGTCAGTATCGGCATTACAAGCGTGATTGATGAAAGCAGTATTTCTACTATTTTGAAAAAAGCTGATATTGCCCTCTATGAGGCAAAAAATGACGGCAGAGACTGCTATAGGCATTATCAATATCTCCCAAACATCATTAAAGGAGAGCATTGATATATGCACAGCGGCAATCAAAAAAGCCTTTTTCACGGCATTAATAAAAACCTGTTTATCCAAATGCTAGTTCGTAAGCCATTGCTCATTATTAGCTTAGGTTTAGCTATGCTCAGTATGAGTTTCTCAAGCTTTGCCAAAATAGAAAACCCTGAGTTTGATACACTCTTTAACGCCGCCGATCAAACCGATATTAACGATCCTAGTTTTCCGAAAATGGTTAAAGACCTTGAAAGCTTGCTCGATGTAGAAGATATCGAACGCACTTACTTGTTACTGCCTAAACAGTGTCTTAGTCATAATGTTTTCCATGGCGATGAAAATAAATTAGCCGATCAGTTCATTATTGATACCTTAAAAACTTATCCAGCAATGCCAGCAAGCACTCGAATAGAGTTAAAGCTCTGTGAAGCAACTATCATGCGTTACCGCGGCGATACCTCAGCGGCAAATGCCCTTATTCGTGAAAGTTTGTTAGCAGCAGAAGGGATTAACAATCGCCGCTTAATGGCTGATGCCTATTCACAGCTTGGTCAAATCGCCTCCTATACCGCTGATTTCGCGATGGCGCTGAAAAACTTATTATTGGCTCATGAGCTGTATAAAGAGTTTGATTTACCCACTAGACAGCACCTCAGCCTACTAGATTTAGCGGTCACTTATCGCCGTATGGGCGAAACGGACACCGCCCTAAAATATTATCTCCAGCTTGAGCAAGCCTTTACCAAGAGCAACCAGCTTGATTTAGCCATGATGGTAAAAATGGACATGGCCTATGCCTATGAAGATTTACGCCAATACCAAAAAGCTGCCGACCACTATTTAACCGTATTGGACTATTTTCAGACTATCTATACCGACCCTACATACCCTGCACGGGTAGCTGTAGATATGTCTTACCCACTTATTGAACTAGGCAAATATCAACTCGCCCTTGATTATCTCAAGGAATATGAAGATGTCATCGGCCCTAATGTAGATACTCATTATAGTTTTATGCAATTGTTCTTTGCCCAAGCTAAACATGGGTTAGGGCTCGAAGAGCAAGCAATACCTTACTTAGACAAGGCCACCGCAGGGTTTGAGCGCAATCACAATAAGCGCGGCCATGAAATGCTACTCAAATCAAAAATAGAGATATATGAATCCTTACAAGATTGGCAGCAAGCCTATGACGCACAAATTAGCCTGTATGAGATACATCAGCTAATTGATAAGGCGATGGAAAATCAAAGCAGCACTGAAATGCTAGTCAAGTTTGATAGTGAAAAAATTGAAGCTGAAAATGCTAAATTGATCGCATTCCAATTACTGAAAGAGCAACAGTTAGTCACCCAACAAGACAATAAAAGATTACAAATTATTGCACTAATACTGGGCGGTGCGTCATTAATATTACTGTTTATATTTACTCTCTACTCAAACAAGAAGTCGAAACAATTTAAACAGTTAGCATTGACCGATTTACTAACCCAGTTGCCAAACCGCCTTGCCTTGTATCAACAGGCAAATCAATTATTTAATAATGCCTTAATCAATCAGCAAACTTTGGCTATTGTGTCTTTTGATGTCGATCATTTTAAGCAAGTAAATGACACCTATGGTCATGACGCTGGTGATACTGTCCTTAAAACATTAGCAGAGATCTGTACTAGCAAATTACCAGCAAACGCAGTCATTGGTAGAGTAGGTGGTGAAGAGTTCTTAGTGTTATTACCGCAAATTCGCTCCACTGCTGCGATATCACTAACACAAGCGATCATCGAGGACGTATCAAGTCATGATTTCTCAGCAATTAACCCCGAGCTAAAGGTCACCATCAGTGCTGGGGTGAGCACTTATTATGATGAACAAACATTATCTGAACTGATAAAAAAATCAGACATGGCGCTTTACCAAGCCAAAAGAAATGGCCGAAATCAGCTATCGCACTACCATGATGACTCACAGAGGTTATAATAAAACAGTGGATCACTAACCTAGCGTAAATAGCTGTCATCATGCCTAATTCAAATATACCTCCTAATGCTAATCCAGCGGCTAATACTAATACAGCGCTTAATGCTAGGGAAAAGGAGTCTGCCACAACCCCCTCAGGACTATTACAGCCATTAGCGCATAAGCTTTCAGCCACTGAGATGGCGGAGTTAGCTTACTTAATAAAGAGCTGGGCGTTTGAATTAGGGTTTTCTCAGCTTGGGATCACCGATACCGATTTAAAAAGCGAAGAGAGCAAGTTACAACAATGGCTCGATAATGGTTATCACGGGGAAATGGGCTATATGGCCAGCCACGGCATGATGCGCGCTCGCCCCCATGAGCTTCACCCAGGTACCGTTCGCGTACTCAGCACCAGAATGGACTATTTACCGCCACAAGCGGGCTTTGCCACTAATTTATCAGACCCAAACTTAGGTTATATTTCTCGTTATGCAGGCGGCAGAGATTACCATAAACTGATTCGTAAACAGCTTAAAAAACTCGGTGATAAAATCGTGTCACACTGCCATAACTTAGGGCTTGATGGCATTGATTTCAGACCGTTTGTGGACTCTGCCCCAATCCTTGAACGGCCATTAGCGGAAAAAGCAGGTCTTGGCTGGACAGGTAAACATTCATTATTACTAAACCCTGAGGCTGGCAGTTGGTTCTTTTTAGGCGAAGTGTTAATTAACTTACCTTTGCCTGTAGATATTCCTATCCACCAAAGCTGTAATAGCTGCGTAGCCTGCATAAAATCATGCCCGACTAATGCCATATTAGACAACAATGTCGTCGATGGTCGCCGCTGTATCTCTTACCTCACCATTGAATTACAAGGCGTGATACCTGAAGAATTTCGCCAAGCCATTGGCAATCGCATTTATGGTTGTGATGATTGCCAATTAGTGTGCCCTGTTAACAGTAAAGCGCCGCTAACTCAGCAAACTGATTTTCATATTCGTAAACAACTGATCCAACCTGATTTACTAAGCTTGTTTGCTTGGACTGAAAAGCAATTTCTATCACTTACAGAAGGCAGCCCTATACGTCGAATTGGCCATAAAAGCTGGTTAAGAAACATTGCGATTGCCTTAGGTAACGCGCCGTTTAATCAGCAAATTATTGATGCGCTTAACCTACGCAGATGTAGCGATGAAGTCGATGAAATGGTCATAGAACATATTGATTGGGCACTAGCGCAACAAGCACTTAAACAGCAAGATTTAACCCCTGACGATAAAACAAAAACGGCGCCTAAAAGTCATTTAAGCCGTAAAACCTTGCGAGTGATCCGCAGTGTTGAAAAAGGCTTACCTAGAGACGCTTAAACCTTTTACTTATTGTCATCTTTCAGACACCACGTCTTCAATGAGGTGATTTCTGATCTAAAGTAAAACCGACTTTAATAGTGACTTGCCAGTGAGCAATTAAACCTTCTCCTAGGTGACCTCTGGTCTCAACAACCTGAAACCAACGTAAATGTTTAAGCGATTCATTAGCTGCTGCAATTGCATTTTTTATCGCATCATCAGAGCTGATAGGTGACGATCCTGTTAACTCAATAATTTTATAAGTGTGGCTCATTTGTGACTCCAGTCATTTTAAACTCAATCAACATAGAAATTCAGTAAAGCAATACCAGTCTGAGTATAGATAAGCCTAGCAAAACTGCGTAGTCGCAGATTAAAAACCTCAAAAAGCCCTCTCTCAATGACCTTTAAACTAGTGATCACTTATTAAAGTCACTTTTTATAAAATCAAAAGCTGTAATTTTCACGTCAAAACAATCACAAAAGTTAACAATGAGACTACATTTTCGTAAATAAATTACACAGGCGTCTGGACGTCTAGAAGTTTGTTGTGATAGTCTTGATACAAGCAACCGAATTGATTTCACCCGTAAGTTGAGCAAAATTCATGTGAGGATTATATGATAGAGCTGAGACACCTTCGAACTCTGATGGCACTTAAAGAAAGTGGTAGCCTTGCTGGTGCTGCGAAAAAACGCTTCGTAACTCAATCAGCGCTATCTCATCAAATAAAAGAATTAGAAACACGCATTAATTCGTCTATTTTTATTCGAAAGAGCAAACCATTATCTTTTACTCAAGAAGGCACTCGACTACTTAATTTGGCGGAGGAAATTCTCCCTAAAGTGATGGTGACAGAATCAGATCTGAAAAAAGGCCTTGATGGAGAGGCGCAATCTTTAAAATTGGGCATTGAATGCCATAGCTGCTTTCGCTGGTTAATGCCGGTGACCGAGGCCTTTAAACAAATCGCACCAGATGGCCGTATTGATTTATCTAGCCGTCATTTATTTGATTCATTAAATGCCTTAGCGCTTGGTGAGTTGGATATTGTACTCACTTCAGATCCAGTACCAGGGCATGCACTTGCCTATCAACATTTGTTTGATTTTGAAGTGAAGTTAGTCGTTTCAAATGAGCATCCTCTAGCAAAACAGCCATTCATTAAACCTGAGCAGCTCGCCAAGCAAACACTGATCACTTACCCTGTTCCATTGCAGCGCCTTGATATTTATAAGCACTTTTTAGAACCTGCTGGTGTTGAGGTGGGTGAACAAAAGCAATGTGAATTAACAGCGATGCTGCTTCAACGTATTGCTTGTAATGATGGCGTAGCGGCGCTGCCAAGCTGGTCAATTAATGAAGGCCATGGACTTAACTTAAGTTCTGTAAAACTTGGCAGCGAAGGCTTAAAAAGGCCGTTATTTGCAGCCTACCGCCTTAATACATCCAATACCCATTTAATTCAAAAATGGCTAACCTTAGTGGCTGCTGAAGGGCTAAAGTTACAAAGATTAAGTCAAAAGCACCAATCGCTCTTAGAATGTGCATAAACAAGTTGTGAAAAATCCATAAAAAATGCCACGATTAAGGTGGCATTTTTTATGTCATGGGATTAAATCAACTCGCTATACTAGCTTCATTAATTAGATTCATTAATTGGGTTTATCAATACATTACGTTTGCTCAGCACAGCTCTAAGCACTAAGCCTGCAGAGTTTACATTGCTCGTTTGGTTAATATTATGGGCCACCATAAATTCATTGCGTAACTCATCATCTAACCCAAGAGCCTCAAATGCTTCTATAGATAAACTTTGTTGCTGGGTATCAATGAGCTTTTTTATCACCTGTAATGCTATGGGTTTTTCTGAGGCGGCATTTAAAAATGCAAACGCACTTAAGGTAATCACTTGACCAAATACACTAAATAGCGCCAAGGTTTGCAGTTCATCTGCATCAATATCTATAGCTTGTTTATTGTCTTCAAGCTCACGTAAATAATGCACTGCATCGGTAGCGATATTTTCAGTAAGCGCCCAATAGCCCTTAACTAATTTACAATATGGTTCAGGTAATTCATCTAAGCGTTCTTTTAGATAAAATGAGAAGCTATAGCGGTAAATATTGACTTGGCCTAAACGGATAAGCGCATCTTTTATACTGCGATTTTTTGTCGCGATTACGCCACCAGCTTGAGCGGTATTACTGCGCCAAAGTAAATGAGCGGCAAGCGCGGGATCGCTGGCAATGATATCGATAATAATGCGGATATCTGCTTCATTAATTAAGGCCTTTTTTAAAGGGATCAAAATACCACGGCGCCCAATGACTTGTTCTTCGTTGCCAATAATAGCTTTTACTTGAGTGAGTACCTGCTGCTCAAGGTAGGTCATAAAGCGATGCTTCCCTGTATAATTCTTCGTTCTCGATTAACGAATTTATCCATAGAAACCCTACAAAGGTCAAGTGATTAATGCTGATTAAGACAAAAAGCCGACAAGTGCTTTGTCGGCTTTAGTATCTTCAGTGTAATTAGCTAGATAACAAGTTATTATCGTCTAAAAATCAGACGCTTCGCTTATTATCTGTTAGTTCATTACAAAGGGATTTTAAAAACGATAACCTAAGGTTAAGCGAATTGAGCGACCATTACCCGAGTAATAACCGCTGCCGCCCCATTCCTCAGGAACATAATAGCCAGCACTGACATATTGCTTATCTAACAAGTTGTCAGCACGTAAACTGGCACTCCACTCATTACGGGTATAGTTAATGGCTAAGTTAGCTAATACATAACTGGATAACTTAGGGTCAACATTGGCATTATCACCTTCAATAAAGCGCTCGCCAGTATAAATACCTTCAGCAAAAACCTGCCACTGTTGGGCAATATCATAACTCACATACGCACGGGCATTATGCTCCGCAACCCAAGAAAGCGCCTTGCCTTCGTTCTCGCCTTCGGTAAATTCAGCATCAATGTAATCATATGATGCGCCCAGCAACCAATCTGCAGCGATTTGCACATCATAAGCGGCATTAACGCCAAAACGAGTTGAAGCATCAGCATTAACGTTAGCACCGCCGCCCTGTGGACCATCAGTGCGCCCTGCGTCATATACAATTTCATCTTCCAAATCTAAACGGTAAAGGTTTAATTTGAAGGTTTGTGTTGTAGTGGTCCAGTCCCAACCTGCTTCATATGAACGGCCGGTTTGTGGATCAAGACCAAGGGTGGTAATTGGGGTATAGGCTTGCTCATCCACTTTGGCAAAACGGAAATTATCATTGGCGCGAATATAAAAACGATGCGCAAGGCTTGGACGATAATTTAACCCTAACTCAAATGCATGGGCATCATTATCAAGCTCAACACCATTTGCGTATGATAATTGATCTGTTAAGTCATCTGTCACTTCACTGTAACGCCCACCAACTACATAGGATAATGACTGCGTTAATGGCACTGAGGCTTGCACATAAGCACTGGTCACTTTCTGTTCATTATTACGTTGAATGTAAGCAGTATCAAAATCGGCCTCACCGATACTTAAATCAACCCCAGCAATAATGTCTAAATCACCATTATCTAGCTGATAATTTGCTGTGGCTTTGGGTGAAAAGCTTAATAAACTTCGCTCGATACGCCCAGCACTGCCCCAAATAAAGTTAGTGGTTAGAGTATCAGAGTAAGTTAAATCAGTGGCCAAAGCCCATTCTTTAGTTAATTGGTACTCATAGCCACTGCGCAGCGCTGTGGTCATTTCATGAACATAATCATCATCGGTAAAAGGTGCGGCCTGAGTTGGATCTTGCAGATACTGCTCCAGTGTTAGCGCACCAGGGGCCTGGCGATCATTATCGAAGTAGCTGGCTTCAACAAAGAAATTTTGTAAATCAGTTTGATATTGCAAACGGCCTAGAATTGAGCCGGTTTCACTGTCGTTATTATCGCGATAGTTATCACTTTGATTGTAACTGCCGGCCAAGTAATAATGCCAAGCGTCATTAATTTTGCCTGAAATATCCCCTTTAGCTTCATAAGTATCAAAGCTGCCAGCACTTAATTGCAGTCCGCCGCCGTCTTTATTAGGCGCTTTAGTGATGATGTTAATCACCCCGCCAACAGCTTGATCGCCATAAAGTACCCCAGCACTACCTGATAATATTTCCACCCGCTCAACTTGATTTAACGGCACGGCATTAATGCTAGGAGCCGCAATATCAATATTGTTTAAGCGGCGACCATCAATCAAAATTAAGGTATTGCTGGCGGCTTGAGACGCTGAAAAACCGCGCATGGCAAAAGTCGTACCTGAGTTGTTATCAGACACTTGAATACCCGCTTGAGAACGTAATAACTCCGTTAAGCTCACCGCACCACTAAGCTGAATATCAGCTTGGTCGATCACATTTACATTCGCTGCAATATTAAGAGGATTTGCATCTTGACGACCAATAACCACAATTTTTTCAACCTCTGCATTGGCAGAATTGTCTGTTGTGGTGTCAGCGTAAACAACTGAGGTTGTTGAAGCAGCTAGACCAAATACTAGGCTTAATGCTGATGCGATTTTTGTTAGATTTGTACCCATTTACCTTTAACTCCTGAAAGGAAAAATGGGGCATATTTGCCGCAGCGCATCGTACTCGTAAATTTATCTGTTAGCGATAAACCATGATTATTTACAAGCAACGAGCTACATTTCGAGATCTGCCCACCGAAATCTCAAAATCATCTATAGGGCCGGTCTCCGGACTTAGGTTAAAGTAGCAAAGCTACTGACGAACATGAATTTTTAACGTTAAATAGCAGCTTAAATTTCACAGCTACAAGCTTTAACGCACTCTGTCCTCACCATTACCGTTGCGGGGGCAGTACTAGATTTTCACTAGTTTCCCGATTATCCCGTGTCATACACAGGCACCACTATAAATTGACGATAAATTATATAAATTTTTTGATTGCTACGACTTAAAGCAGCCATATAACAAGCTGATATAGTATAACGTGCTTATGGGGATTTTTGATATAACGAAAATGAATCAATCATATTATTCAACTTATTGAAAAATAGTTTGAATAATATGATTACTCATTAATAGCTCGCTTACTGATAAGCGGATTGTTGATAAACCAATTATTGATAAAAAGAAAATGTCTAGAATCGTAACTGCTTAAAATTCGACATAAATTGACGATGATTGGTCGATTTTAATGGCGCTGAGTTTTTATTAAAAACATCGCCGCGCATAGACTTATGCATAAAGTACAAGTCTTCAACGCCTTTAATTACGGCGTAATAACCTATTTCACCTTGCTGTTTAACTGAGCCACCTTGCTGTAAAAAGTTAGCCATAACGGTACAGCCGATAATGCCGTGATACGCTTCTTGACCACCCATCTGGGTTTTTCCAAGTTGCTCATAAACCACCTCACCTTGGCAGCTGTCTTGGTAGGTGCTAGCAAAATTATTTAAAAATCGCTCAGGCTCGATATTTTCTGCCAAGCCCTCAAAGCCTTGAATACAGAATAAATCAGACCAATTATTTAAACTTTCTCCAGCAGGAACAAACTCAGCTTTATACATATTCCCTTTGCTAGAATTAAATGCCATATTCCAGCCAATAGGCAGCTCAAAAGACACACTTTTGGAAAATATTGATAACTCTCTTTTTGCAGCGTTAGTTGCATCTGCTGATTGATTGGTGGTGCTATTGAGGTAAGACTGTGACTCTTTGGCCATTACTTTATTTCCAGGGCCTAATAACAACAGCCCTGAAAATATTATTGTCGTAAAGCAAGCTTTCATACCTAATTCGTCCTTGGTATTGGTGCTGAAAGGTGAAGTTTGGTTTATTCAAAAATAAATACGGCAAACCTTGTCACCAAGTTGTTGCATTACTGTAATGTTTTAACGCTTAATCTTCAACAACATCTGCGCTATCGGCAGCATCTATTTGCTTAGCATCATCTGATAATGCATCTGCTTCATCGGTTAATGCTTCTGCAGCAATTGCATCTGCAATTGATTTAGCCTTAAGTTGTTTTTCTGTTTTACGTTTATTGCGTTCAGCTTGCGTGGTTAAAAAAGCGGGAAGCTCTTGCTTACCCCAAGCTTCAGCCTCGGCTTCTGATGCAAATCCGTCATGACTTTTAGACACAATAGTCTTAGTTGCAGTCATACGACGAGTGATTTCAGTTTTCCAAGTTGTACCAACTTGTTTTACTCTAAAATCATATTTTTTTGCTTTAGTCATTTTGGGCTTTTTCCTACAAATTTATCGCCACGCATCGCGCGTGATAATGGTTATTGAGTAATAAGATGACATCACCTGATTACTTTACTAATTGATTTGATCCAACGATCATCATTTCACATTTTAGGCAATCGAAAACCAGCTTTAAGCGGTCTTTGCCAATATCGAGCACCATTGGGTCAGCTTTAATGCCTTCAACTTCTTTAGGGCATAAATTAAAGCTGTAACGTAAGCAATGCTTAGTCACCATTAATGGTGCATCGGTTAATAGTTTGTTTTTCTCGTAAGTGTCTTCAATTTGAACCACACCGTGTTGCTCATAAAATTCACGAGACTTATCGTTTGCAACATTAGATAAAAAACTTAAATACTTTTGCGGGAAACGCGCTGACTTATCATGCTCAGCTCGCTGTGGTCGCTGGTAGCCTTTTACTCTGGCGTCATCAAAGGCGGCAATGGCATCTCGCCTTAAACCATTAATCACTGACGCTGGAAAAAACCAACGATTAGCACATTCAATCGTTAACTGCTGTAACTGATAGTCACTGTTACCCAGTTTGCCGAGCTGCGTTCGCAGGCTTGCATCTGCTTTAGCGTAATCTTTCGCCGGCTCTTTTGCCCACTCAAGCTCTACTGTAACGCTATGGGCATGCTTGTCACTGATGGTCAGTGAAATGCCTTGCGGCGTATCAGCCAATACCATATCAACCGCAATGTTACGGCTAGCAGAGTCTTTTGATAGCAAAGCATCAAATTGATGATCGAAGTTTCTAAATAACTCCACACCGACTTTTAAGTCTTTCGACACATCGGTCAGATATAAAGTATTACCATCAGCGCGGTTAACCCTTAAGCCTTTGGTTTTGTTATCAGATAAACGCTGCTTTTGATAACCATCAATAAAGAAGCACAAGCCATCACCGTTATTAAACTCAACGGCTTTACCCGCTTTACTGCTATCGACTTTAATAAAATCGCGGCCAACACTGGTGATAACCCCCACTTTTTCACCAATGTACTTTGGCGAGCTAAAATGCTCAATTTGCTCAGTACGTTGATTAATAAAGTAATCTGTCTTACCGCGGTTAAAGCTTTTTTCAGGATCTGGCGTAAAAGTAAATTCGCTTCGACCATGAGACATTGACTCAAGATCGCTGCGGCGATCAATAATCGCATCTAACTGCTGGCGATAATGGGCGGTGACGTTTTTAAGATAACTAATATCTTTTAAACGGCCTTCCACTTTAAATGATGTTACGCCTGCATCAATTAATGCTTCTAAATTCTCAGTTTGGTTGTTGTCTTTTAATGACAACAAATGCTGATTTTCAGCTAACACTTCACCATCACGGGTGGATAAATCGCAAGGCAAACGGCACATTTGTGAACATTCACCACGGTTAGCACTGCGATTAGAAAACGCATGACTGATATTACATAAGCCGCTATAACTGACGCACAATGCGCCATGAACAAAGTACTCAAGCTTAAGTTGCGTACTGGCTGCAATTTCTTTAATTTGCGGTAAATTCAGCTCACGGGCTAATACCACCTGTGAAAAACCGACCTGTTCTAAAAACACTGCTTTTTCTGGGGTGCGATTATCCATTTGGGTACTCGCGTGCAGTGCAATTGGCGGTAAATCTAACTGCAACAAGCCCATATCTTGAATAATTAATGCATCCACACCTGCTTCGTATAATTCCCAAATAAGTGCCTGCGCTTTGGCAATTTCGTCATCCATTAAAATGGTATTTAACGCTACAAACACTTGAGCATGATAACGATGAGCAAACTCTGCCAGTCTGGCAATGTCTTCCACACTATTACCGGCATTATGGCGTGCACCAAATGCAGGTCCGCCAATATATACAGCATCAGCACCATGACGAATAGCTTCAATGCCGTAATCAGCATTTTTAGCGGGTGCCAGTAGTTCAAGCTGCTTTTTCTCTTGCGACTTGCTCGCTAAAGATTGAGAACCTAGAGATTGAGTATCTAGAGGCTTATCAGTGGTTTGTTGTGGGGAAAATATCTCAACAGAGCTCATAATGGGCAGTATCTTTTCAGGGTAATAATAAAAAATGCATCAAGAAGGTGAATTAAACACGGACAATAACCACGTGTCAGGCACTCTCTTGACGCACTGTTGAGCTGCTAGTTTAGCAAAAAATAACCAATATCGATGCTTTTACTTAAACAAATGCTGAATATTCTTAAAATCTGTTTTACCTTCAGCGATTTCTTGCGGGTTTAAACCTGACACTTCATGAGGAAAAACAAGCCATTCTTCAGACTCATGGATAAAATAATCCGGCTTTAAATCAACTGCGGTATTTTTTGGTTTGTAATAAGGACAAGCCACTCGAATATCTGTCGGGATATTTTTGCGCATAAATTTTTGCAATTTATCAATTAATGCATCAACACTGCGGCCAGAATCAAATACATCATCCACAATTAATAGCCCATCATCAGCATTGGCATTTTCAATGATGTAATGTAGGCCATGAACTTTGATTTTCTTGCTTTGCTTATCAGTGCCAATACCGTAATAAGATGACGTTCTTACTGCGATATGATCGGTTTCAACATTCTTAAAATCATAAAATTCTTGCACTGCAATACCGATTGGAGCACCGCCACGCCAAATCCCGACAATAAATTGCGGTCTGAATCCGCTATCGTACACTTGTGCTGCTAATTTGAATGAGTCTTCAAGCAACTGCTGTGCGCTAATATAATGTTTCTCTGTCATTGGATAAGGCCCCTATTATTTTATTGCGGCGGATTTTATACCAATTATAGGTAACTTGTCTGTGAGGAAGAGAAATATTTATCAAATAAGCCTCAAGCCGCACAATGACGACTTGGTATAAAATCACCAAAATAGAATAAGTCTCAACTACCACTCATCAAAGTGCCAGTGTAAATAGTCACAATTAAGCGGGCTATAGTGACAAAAGTGACAATAGTGACAATAGTGACGACAGTGAGCAATTTCGGCAAGTTTGTGAAGCTTGGCAAATTCTGCTTACTGAGTCGTTATAAAAGCTAGTTTAAATTGCAGTGCTTTTTACTAAAAAGCACTAGGCCATCACAGTTTTAGCACTGACACTGCTAACGGATTCAGTCATAATCGCAGCTAACTTTATGGCAATTAAGCAAGTGCTTAAGTTGCTTGAGTTATTTAAGTTGCGTAAGCTTAATTATCTCTCGCGATATATCGCCAACATCACCCCACTTTGTCGAGGCATACATGGTAAAGATTAAACATATTGCATTCACGCTGGCTGTTGCTGCATTCACATTAACCCTAACGGGCTGTGGCAAACCTGCTGATACAACGGTTACAACTGCAGAAAAAACTGCTGTTGAAACGGCTGTAGAAACTGTTGAAAAAGCGGCAGAAATTCCATCTAAATTTGTTGAAGGTGTACATTACACTCAAATTTCTGATGCACCAGCATCAACTGAACCTAAGATTTCTGAATTTTTCTCTTTCTACTGCCATAACTGTTACAACATGGAAACCCAGTACCTGCCAGAAATTAAAGGTAACTTGAATAAAGAAATTAACTTTGAAACCAAGCACGTTGACTTTATGAACAGTGATATTGGTACTGAAGTCATGCGCGCTTTAGCCGTTATTCATGAAGTGGGTAATGCGGATGTATTAAATAAAGCCATGTTCCAAGCGATTCAAGGCGAAGGCGGACACCACGACCACAGTGCTCCAGGTCATAGCCATGACGAGCCAGAAATCAACAATCGTGACGATATCAAACAGGTATTTGCAGCTCACGGTATCGATAGCGCCGCTTATGACAAAATTGCTGACAGCGAAGCAACTGACAAAAAGCTAGCTTTATGGCGCCAACAGCAAATCATGTACCGCGTTCAAAGCGTACCGACTTTCATCGTTAACGATAAGTATGCTATCAACATGAATGAAATGCGTACTCTTGGCGATCTAATTGACGTGATGAATTACTTAGCATTAGAAAAGAAATAAGCTACAAAGAATCATTGTCTAAGTACAATCTTTAGCGTATTAAAAAGCCCAATCATGATAATCATGCTTGGGCTTTTTTAGCTTTGTTATAACGTAAAATTGTCACTAGCCAATGGTATATAGATTGAATTAATGACTAAGAATTTCTCACCATATCAATAATATGAAACATGGCAAACACGATATGTACCATCAAGAAACCCACAAAGCCTTGGGCAAAAAGAATGTGGTATTTACGCCACATTAATGCATCACTGCTACCTTGAGTGGCAAACCATGCGATGCCGGTAATACTCACTAGCGCGATTAAAATCAGCCCTATTCCTTCAACAATACTGAAGATACCTTTGCCTCCAGAGCTCGGTAAAGTGCCCTGCTTTAACTGCTTAACTTCATCTACACATTGGGAAAAGTCTAATCTTAACCACGGAAAGAACTGACGCCAGTGGCCATTTAACAGATTCTTCAGCATAAATAACAAACCAAATATAGCTGCCACTAAGCCTAGATACACATGCAAACTGTCCCAAATACTGGCATTGGCTCTTAATTGCCGACCGATTAGGATCCATGGGCTAGTTACCACCAAAAATACGCTTAGGGTTATCACAATGACATGCAGTTTTTCGGCAATAGCACTAACCAAAGCAGATGACTTTTGACTCATGAATTTACCTTCCTTTTGCAATGATAAGCACTTAACTTATTCTCAGTCTTAAGCTCGTTAAGCGCTATGAATTTGGTCTACATAGGCATCTACTTTTTCCCAGTCGGTGTACTCAACTTGGGTATGAGGATCCGTAGGCCCTTTGGTCATCCACATGATAAAGCGAATAATATTACGATCCATTGGGCCATAACCTTGATAATCTAAATTCCCCCCAAACACTTCCAGTACTTTGGGTTGCCAGTCACTTTGTTTCAAAAAGGCTTGCATATACATATTGGTATCAGGCGTATTCTTGCCCGGTTTTCTGGCGACTAAACTCACCGAGAAAAAACCATTGGGTTTACTATCAAGTATCGCTTTATTGCTCGCAGCAAACTGATACAGCGCTGGGCGGTGCTTACCATGGCGGATACTGGCACCAATAAATACTTTATCAAATGCACTAATATCAGGCGTATCTTGCAGCGCTGCTAAGGTGACGGTGTTGCCTTTAGCGATGAGCTTTTGCTGCATGTAATCGCAAATTTTACGGGTTTGACCGTGAACCGTTGAATAAATAATTAAAATGCTACTCACGTTAACCTCATTCTTAAAAAATGTTATCTGTCATTAACTTCATCTTAATTGAATTGGCGCAACAATTACATGGATCAGATCACGACAAATCAGTCGCAACGCGTATTAATAATCAGGACTTTTGGCTGGCTCACAAAATGTGGGATAAAGTCTAAGCTTCACTCACTTATGTTTTTTAATTTGTAAAAAATACAAATCGAAGTTAGCTGCAATTAGCACTACGACGCCTATTCAAACTGACCACCTAAAGCACGCATATCGCTAAAGCCCAAGCGATAGCTTCCTAATAGAGAGCATTTTACACTTAGCGCTAAACGGCAAATTATGTAACTATGTGGCTAAGATTGAGAGACAAGGAAAAGTGACCTTAATGCCCGCAGTTTCAGACAAAAATCCGCAGCAATTATTATTGTGGATGACCTTCATCATGTCGATGGTGTTTGCCGTATGGCAAGCCTTACTCAATAACTTTGTTATCGAGAAAGCGGCATTTACTGGGGCTGAAATTGGCATGCTGCAAAGTTTGCGTGAAGTACCCGGCTTTTTAGCCTTTACCGCTATATTTGTATTACTGCTAATTAGAGAGCAAACCTTCGCGCTGTTGTCACTGGCGGTATTAGCCATTGGCATTGCTATAACTGGCTTTTTCCCCAGTGTATTAGGGCTTTATATCACCACAGTTTTAATGTCGATTGGCTTTCATTATTTTGAAACCGTTAATCAATCTTTGACACTACAATGGGTCGATAAACAACACACCGCAGAGTTTTTAGGTAAAGCATTAGCGTGGCGATCTGCGTCTGCGTTACTGGGTTATGGCAGTATTTGGCTGGTAATGACTTGGCTTAAACTCGATTATGTGTGGATGTATGCCATCATTGGCGGCTTAGGCTTAATTGCGGTTATCATGATGAGTCTGTATTACCCACATTTCCCTATTGCTGAGCCGCAGCACAAAAAGCTTATCTTTAGACAGCGTTACTGGCTTTACTACGCACTGACGTTTTTATCAGGCGCCAGAAGACAAATCTTTATGGTCTTTGCCGGTTTTATGATGGTGGAAAAGTTTGGCTATTCAGTCACCCAAATCACCTCACTGTTTTTAATCAATTACGTGGTTAATTTGCTATTTGCCCCAGCTATCGGCCGCTTTATTAGCCGCATAGGTGAACGTAACGCCTTAGTAATTGAGTACCTTGGCTTAATTATTGTTTTTGCTAGCTACGCCGTAGTTGAACATGCCACCATAGCTGCTGCGCTGTATGTTATTGACCATCTATTATTTGCTATGGCTATCGCCATGAAAACCTACTTTCAAAAAATTGCCGATCCTAAAGATATTGCCGCTAGTATGTCGGTAAGCTTTACCATTAATCATATTGCCGCAGTGATTATTCCGGCACTGTTAGGCATATTATGGTTAAGCTCGCCTCAATGGGTATTTATGATTGGAGTCGGCTTTGCTATATGCTCGTTAATATTGGCATTAAACATCCCGACATCTCCTGCTGCTGGCAATGAAACTAATTGGCGTTTTGTAACAAAAACATCAAAACTCAAAACACCATAAAACAATAAGAATAAACAATAAGAATAAACAATAAGAATAAAAAAATGGCAAACATTCAACCGCAAATCGCTGAAGCCCAAGTCTCCACTAAGGCCTCAACTAAGGC
>NZ_MCTY01000041.1:0-13043 GCF_002873635.1 Shewanella sp. 10N.286.52.B9 | reverse complement strand
TCAACTAAGGCCTCAACTAAAGCTTCGACTAAGCCGCTAAACTCAGCACAGGCAAACGACAACGGCGCTAAGGTTTCAGCAAGTAAAAAAGCGCTTTTGCTGGGTAAAGTACTGGGATTAGCCAGTGAAGAAGATTATCGCCCTTCCAGTGCATCCATTGCTGAGCGAGCTGAGTTTCGACTACGAAAACTACACTCTCAGCATCAGCTTAATCTGGAAACCATCTTTAAATTGGCTCTCACTTATACGCCTACAGATGTGACAGGAGAAGATTTAGACCCTGATTGGAGTTACCAGTTTTTTCAAATGGCTGAGCAAATTAATAGCCGCAGAATGCAAGATTTATGGGCACGCATTTTAGCCAGTGAAATAGTTAAACCGGGTAATTTTAGCCTAAGAACATTGGCAACCCTTAAACAACTGACCCAAAGAGAAGCCCATATTCTTGAAAAAGCCTTGGGAATGTCAGTAAAACTTAATCACGAAAGCCGTTATAAACTGCTCAGTGGCTACCGTATACATGGCGGTATCAAACAATATTTTAGAAAATCGACTCTGATGAATTTCGGGCTATCGAAATATGGTTTGCCCTATTCGAGTATATTGACCTTAATTGATGCGGGAATACTTCACAGCAGTGAATTTGAAACTGGCACCTTAGACAAAGGCGTTAAAATTCAATTAAATATGATAGACAACAAAATAGCTATTGAGCCTAATAGCAATAACTTACTATTCAGTTATTACCGTTTTACCCCCATTGGAGATGAACTCAGCCAATTGGTTCATCCTAAGGTTGATAGTGCTTTTGTAAAGGATTTAACCGCACTACTTAGCAGAGACTTTAAGGTAGAAAGTTAATAGCAGCTATATAGATGCGAGACTATTTAAAGTCTTTAGTTGAGGCGACTGTGGCTTGAACATCCGCTTGCGTCTCACCATGCTCATAAAGAGAAGAATGCTGAGCTTTATGCATCGAAAATAAAAATTGTCTGAGGGTTTCTCTTGAGTCTTCTCCGACAATAATTGTTGCTGCAATAACGCCATTGTCTGAGCGAACTTTTTTATATTCAATATCAAAACTAATTTCATGGGTAAGCACCAAGGTGCCACGCCTAGGTTGGCTTGACTCGATAATCTGCGGTGCATCTAAAGTGACGCCAGTGCTTGAAAGCGACAACACATCAATGGCTAAATTTGTATCAAAATCAATAATTCTGACATTATCTAACTCTTTCATGCGCCAGCTTCTATCTGCACCTCGGGTATCCACGACTTCAGGGATCCCCAGTTGAGACACAAATTGGCCCAGTTCATCCATTTTTAAAGAGAAAGGAAACCATAAACGGTAGTGACCAATTTCAGCTAGTAACGTCATCTGAGTTTTCCCTAACAGGCTGGCTAAAGCCTCGGGCATTTCAGTGGTCACAGCAACGGAATCAGTATCACTTTTACTAACAATAGGAGACTGCTTGGCAAAAAGTTCACTGAAACAGGCTAACTCTTCTTTGGTTAATGTTGAAGTCATTGTCAATCCTCCCTGATGTTTATACTTTAAGATAGCCTAAAAACATTAACACGCAAGCTACATTTATTCAAACATGTAGAAATGTTCAGTTTTAATAAAAACCAATAAAATTATAGGCTTTCAACATTTACCCTATACCTAGAAAGAGTTAGCCACCTACTTGAAACCAGCTCGTGATTCAACGACTTTCGAATCAATTATCTCAAGCATACTCAAGTCATCCACCCACTGTGAGTAAATCTAGCGCCAGCTATTTAGCGCCATATCATTTTCAAAATAATCTTGGGAAAAATAAATAAACCACAATTAGGTTGCGCGCAATATAATTGTGGTTTATTGTTACTCCTAGTTAAGTTGCGCACAACCTAAATTCAAGTGTGCGTATCAAGATAATGATTTTAATTATGTAATTTGGAGTAATAATGGACATCATTTATTCAGCATCAGCAAAAACTACCGGCGGTCGTGATGGACGCTCAGTATCTTCAGACAACAAACTTTCTGTTGAGTTAAGCACGCCAAAAGAATTAGGTGGCGCAGGCGGAGAAGGAACCAACCCTGAACAACTTTTTGCTGCTGGTTATTCAGCCTGTTTTATTGGCGCGATGAAATTTGTTGCGGCCCAAGATAAGAAAATACTCAGTGCTGATTTGTCAGTAGAAGCAACCGTGGGCATTGGCGCAAATACCCAAGGCGCTGGGTTTGCCATTGAGGTGGCACTTCGCATTGATTTACCAGCAATGGATAAAGTAGCAGCGCAAGCCTTAATCGAAAAAGCTCATCAAGTTTGCCCTTATTCCAATGCAACTCGCGGTAACATTCGCGTTGAGCTGTCACTGGTTTAAGCATAAACAGCTGTTGAGACTATTGCTCTAAACACTGATCAAAAAGCCCCCAAATTACTCATTTATAGCGTAATTAGGGGCTTTTTGTTTAAATGATTTAGAACTTTTCGAGTAAATTTTCAGAGAAGTCCGCTGTCGTTATTTCAAGGTTTAAATCGGCAAGTTTTGATTCGATAGCACTGATATCAGCTTGAAGTGTGGCCAGTGTCAGGGTGTTATTGTCTAACTCAAACACTTGCTTTTGAGTCGTCAAATAAAACAATAAAACCGTTAACGCATCTGGATCATTGTCCCTAGCGGCCAGTTTGATTTTAGCCAGTTTGCGATAAATTCGATTATGCAGTTGTTTTAACTTCCATACCCAGTAAATCTCTTTTAGGTATTCATGCTTCTTATAAAAGTTCATTACTAAGCTGCAGGTGAGTACCGCGAGGATAACGCCTAACAAGTTTAGGTGAAAGTGCCCAGTAGATTCACCACTGGCCACCGTTTTATTACCAAAAAATTCAATTAGCACGGTACCAAAACCGAGAGATAATAGGGTTAAACTCGCCACTAATGACACTAGAACCACATTCAAACGTTGACGATATAGCGCCTTATCAACCTTCATTAACTGCATGCAACAACCTTAAAAAAATATGATGACTTATTTTACACTGAATAAGATCGCAAAGTAGCCATTGCTAAGGCTATTTTAATTAGGGAGTAAACCTTTGTCGTGTTAGTAGCAAAACTTCAGCCTTAGTTTTTAATGTGCACGCGTCAACAGCCTATAGCCAATATTTTCAGATTTAACTTAACCACTTAGTAAAATGCTACCTAGATGATTTTATGATAAAAAACTTTCATCTTGGTTTATTTTGACTAGGCTTAACATTAGTAGTTATTTTAACCAATTAGAAAAAATTAAAAACAACCAGCTCAGTTGATAAGTCTTAAAAGACACATAAAAGCCAAAAGATGAATTATAGATGCCTATTGCTGTTGCCTGTCATCAGCTTGAAAGAAATTATTGTCATAGTGCTTCTAAGTATATCGTTGCAGAAAGGGATTTATAGATGGATATCAAGGGGAGCTTAGAGTGTAACCAGTTAATTAAACGCTATATTGCCACCAGAGCCGCCACAACCGAAATATGCGCCCCGTTAGAAATAGAAGATCTGTGTATTCAGCCCTGCGCCGACGTCAGTCCACCTAAATGGCATTTGGGACATACTACTTGGTTTTTTGAAGAGCTAATATTACGCCAGTTTGTTGCAGGTTATCAGCGCTTTGATGAGCATTTTAGCTTAATTTTTAACTCTTACTATAAATCAGCAGGCCTGCATTGGACCCAAAAAGATCGCGGTAACTTGTCTAGGCCTACGGTAGCGCAAATAGCCCAATACCGTCAGCAAATTGATGAGCTAATTCTAAGCTTACTCAATGCTGGGATATCAGAAGAAATTGCTACCATTATTGAAATTGGTATTCATCATGAGCAGCAGCATCAAGAGCTTCTGTATATGGACATTAAGTATATTCTGCATTGCAATCCCAGCAGTCCTCGCTACAGCAAAACACCGTTAATGAGCGCACAAGCGGTCACTGGCTCATGGCACACTTATACTCAGCAACTGGTGGAAATTGGTCATTGTGGCGAAGGCTACGCATTTGATAATGAATCACCGCCTCATAAAACTTACCTGACAGATTTCTCAATCTCTGACACTCTTATCACTAATGGTGAGTATTTAGCGTTTATTGAGTCAGCAGGCTATCAAACGCCAAAATACTGGTTAAGCATGGGCTGGGATTGGCTTAACGAGAACGGTATTACATCGCCTTTGTATTGGCGAAATCTCGATGGAAAATGGTTTGAATACACCCTTCATGGCCTAACACCTTTAGACTTAAATGCACCTGTGGTTCATGTCAGTTATTTTGAGGCCAACGCCTTTGCCAATTGGCGCCAATGCCGTTTACCCACAGAGCAAGAGTTAGAGCATTATTTACGCAGTAGCGACAATCAAGCCTTAATCTCAGCCCAAGGCCTGCCACCAGCAAGTTATCATCAACCTCAGTTACACCCCATCAATGCAGGTGATACTTCAGGTCAAGTCTGGTGTTGGAGCCAAAGCCATTATTCAGCCTACCCCGGCTATAAGCCCTTTGAAGGCAAGTTAGAAGAATACAATGGCAAGTTTATGTGTAATCAGTTTGTGCTTAGAGGCGGCTGTATTGCCACACCGCCACATCACTATCGACATAGTTATAGAAATTTTTATCAACCACACCAGCAATGGATGTTTTCAGGGATCAGATTAGCAAAGGATATCGTGTGAAGATTTCTAAAATTGATTATAAAAGTGACAATATTGACGCAATAAATAAAGAGCAATTTGCGATTGATGTATTAACTGGCCTTAGCGCTAGCCCAAAAACCTTACAAGCTAAATACTTCTACGACGATACTGGCAGTAAGATTTTTCAGCAAATTACCCAACATGAAGATTACTACCCCACTCGCACTGAGTTTGAAATTTTAAACACCATCAAACATGAACTGGCGGAGCTTATAGGTGAACAGGAAATTGATATTATCGAACTCGGAGCAGGCGACGGTCATAAAAGCCAATTAATCATTGATGGGTTCGTGGATCACAACTGTAAAGTCAATTACTACCCCATCGACATTTCAGAAGAAGCCATGCTGATGTTAGAAGACAACATTTGCGATCACCCTAATGTTGAATGTCACGGCATAGTAGCGGAATACTTTGAAGGCTTAAGGCTGGTGAGAGAAAAATCGACCAACAAACAACTGGTATTGTTTTTAGGCTCCAATATTGGCAATTTTGATCGAGTTCAAAACCAAGGCTTTTTACGTCGTTTGTGGATGAGCATGAATGCTGGCGACTATGCACTGGTGGGTTTTGACCTAAAAAAAGATGTCGATATACTGACCCGAGCTTATAACGACTCCAGTGGACTCACCAAAGACTTTAACCTGAATTTATTAACGCGGATCAACAACGAGCTTGGGGCTAACTTTGTAGTGGATAATTTTCAGCACTTTGGCATTTACAGCCCCCTTCTGGGCGCTATGGAAAGCTACGTCATCGCCTCAAAGCCACAAAATGTCTATATTTCGGCGCTAAAAAGACAATTTCATTTCGACGCCTTTGAACCGATTCATTTAGAGTACTCCTTTAAGTTTCTCAAAAGTGATATTGACTTTATTAGCCAACATACCGGTTTTGAGGTCATTAAACACTTTTCAGATGAGCGCGACTATTTCATTGATTCATTGTGGCAAGTTAACAAGTAACCACCCTATTTTAATACTATGACGTCATCTTGCGATAACAACCGCGGCAAACTAGGCTTTGGCAGTGGCGATTTAATACCTTGCATGAAAGAGACTTAAAACCATTCAAACTCAGGAGCGAACTATGGCCCAAGATCTTCAAGCCAATAAACACAATGCTATCGCATTTTACCGCTGCGCTTATTTAGGCGACCCTGTTAAGGCCGTTGAAAAATATGTTGGCGCAGAATACATTCAACACAATCCGATTGTGGCAGATGGTAAACAGGCTTTCATCGATTACTTCATTGAGATGGCTGAATATAAAGGAAAAACAATTGAGTTTGTCAGGGCCATAGCAGAAGATGATTTAGTGGCGCTGCATACCCATCAAGTGTGGCCTGGTAACGATCAGTATGTCACCATGGATTTCTTTCGATTTGATGACCAAGGCAAGATAGTCGAACATTGGGACTCTATTCAACAAATACCCGCTGAATCAAAACATAGTAATACAATGTATTAAGCCGTCATTAGGCGTAAATTAAGCTATTTCTTGCTTATCTATAGAAGTCTTTCAAAACCAGTAAATCATTAACGTGATAGCTTAACCATCAAACCTAAATCGACTAATAATTGCTAATAATCTTATGAAACTTGAAGAAATTTACCGACAAGACCTTAGTTTACTTATCGCCTTACAAATCTTAGTCGAAGAGTGCAGTGTTACAAAAGCAGCAAAACGGCTGCACTTGAGTCAATCTGCCACCAGTCGAATCTTAAGTCGCTTGCGGGAAATGCTCAACGACCCTCTCTTTTCACGGGTCGGCCAACAATTAGTACCAACCCAATATGCTCTAGATTGCTATCAACAGCTGCAAGGCCCTACAGGTCAATTACTACAACTGCTTACCCCCAGTGAATTTATTGCCAAAGAATGCCAACAAAAATTCACCATAGCTACCACTGACTTTGCCGCACAAGGTCTGCTGCCACTGGTGTTACCTAAGCTCTATCAACTAGCACCCAATATTGGCATTGAGGTCATTCCGGTGCAGCATCAATACCTTCAATCGCAACTAAGTTTACAAGGCGCTGACATGGCAATTTGCCGCGCCATAGATCAAACAGAGCAATTACAACAAACAAGGTTAGGTTTAGTGGGCGTTAGCTGTTTAGTATCCAATCACCACCCTGTGGCAAATAAAGCCCTATCACTAGAAGATTACCTACGCTTTCCCCACGCTACCATTGCCATTAGTGATGGTGTTAAAGCCATTGTCGACTCATCTATCGCGCAATTCCCACAACGTAAAGAGTTATTAAGGGCGCCAAACTTAGACAGTGCACTGGCACTGCTTGAGCTGCATCCATTAATTATTACCTTGCCAGAAGGTATGGCTGAAATCGCCGCAGCCAAACACGGTTTAATTGTAAAGCCACTGCCGTTTGCAATAGCGCCACTAAACTACAATTTATTTTGGCATGCACGCTGTGAATTAGATAAAGGTCAGCGCTGGCTAAGGGATAAAATAGTCGACTTAATTAAGCCTTTGCTTATCAGTAACAGGCAATAATGAGCACTAAAAAAAGACACAAAAAAGCGGCTATTAAAGCCGCTTTACGATTTTTTAAATAAATGCTTGAGCTAAAAAATTAATCTTTAATGAATAGCTTCAAGCTAATAAATTATTGGCAATTAACTAATACCCGCCCCGTCACCTTACCTTTAACAATCTGCTGTGCAAATTCTGGTACTTGTTCAAGAGCAACAGTTTGACAGGCTTGCTGGTAAAAACTCTCTGGCAACAAGGCAATAACTTGCTCCCATGCCTTCACGCGTTTTTCGAACGGGCAAGCAACAGAATCAACACCCAACAAGTTAACTCCACGTAAAATAAACGGCATAACAGTGGTTGGTAAGGCAAAGCCACCTGCTAAACCACAAATAGCGGCACTACCACCATAATTGATTTGGGTTAACGCGGTAGCCAACACTTGATTACCGACGGTATCAACCACCCCAGCCCAGCGCTGTTTATCTAAAGGGCGACCCGCTTGTTCAAACTCGCTGCGGTCGATAACATCACTAGCGCCAAGCTGTTTAAGTAGCTCACCATTAGACTCAACACGGCCAGAACTTGCCACAACGCTATAGCCAAGCGCTGACAGTAACGTCACAGCAACAGAGCCAACACCGCCACTGGCACCCGTTACTAGCACTTCACCTTGTTCAGGTGTAACACCAGCCTGCTGTAATGCTTGCACACACAACATCGCAGTTAACCCTGCAGTGCCAACCATCATAGCTTTAGCAGCATCAGCATTTTGAGGCATAGGTACTAACCAATCAGCTTTAACACGAGCCTTCTGGGCCATACCGCCCCAATGGTTTTCACCAACGCCCCAACCCGTTAGGATTACCTCATCACCAGCTTTATAACGCGGATCTGCAGACTCACTCACCACACCCGCAAAATCAATCCCAGGCACCATAGGAAACTGACGAATAATTTTGCCTAACCCAGTAACAGCTAAGCCATCTTTGTAATTTAGCGATGAATAACTTACATCAACTAACACTTCACCTTCAGGAAGATCAGCAACAGTTAATTGGCGAACCTCAGCTTGGGTCTGCTTATCATTTTGGGTTAATACAAGTGCGTTAAACATGGTGGCGCTCCTTACATTTTAGATAAAATTATCATAGTGTAAAAACCACCATGAATACACTGCAAACTTTGCATGCCACACATGCACAGGAGTCATACACAAAGGCCGGTGTTGAGATGGGCATGTTTGCTGATAGCTGTTAGCTGATCACATATCATTTGCGAGCAAAATAAACCATCAAATGAGTATAGGTGCAATTCAGCGTTAGTGAGGGAGGAGGAGAAATAAAGAAAATTGTAGCCTTAAAATGCCCTCAAATTAAAGCCTCATAGATATAAAACCACTCTGCTTTTATCTTGTTAAATATAACAAAACAGGCAAGTTTAATTCTTAATAACTCCTTTAAAACGCGCGAAAGTATTCATTTGTTCGGACGCATTAAGGGGATGATAGTCTTTATTATTTGCGATCAATGTGTATTTACCTTGTGATTGCTTAATTACTTTTCTAAGTAAATACTGCGGTTCCCCTATATCATCTAGTAACTCAATTGCTAGGATTTGATTTGAGATTGAGCCAGCACTAACTGGCGTGATCCATTCAAATAGCAATAGGTCACCATCAAGTATGGGGGATTTCCCACCATTCATTGAGTTACCTGATGCTTTTGCAATGAAGTGTTTATCTGGGTTATTTGTTCCGTATTCTGTGGGGATTTGTATAAAACTTACCTTATCAGCCGTACTGGTTTTAAAGTGACCGCAAGCAATTTTAAGATCTTCAAAAAACGGTAATGAAACTAGGTTTTGATTGTCGAGTTCTGCCTCAAGATTTGGCAGGTTTAAAGTAGCGATATCTTCTTTGGTGATTGTCATATCAAGCTTATTGTAATAATGGCTAAGATCCTCCCGCATTTGAGTGGTAATCGCGCTCAAATCTGATTGTTTGAGTTTGTCCCATAACACGGTATCAAATGCGATCAAATTCAACTCTTGGCACTGATAAAAGAAACGCTTACGTTCGAATTTTTCAAATGGATTGATAAGAATATTACGCTTGATATACGCCGAATCCAATAAATTTTCACTGATATTAAGTGGGTTACCGCCTTTCTCTGCTTTACCATATTTACTCAATAAAGATTCATAGAAACCTGCATATAAACCAGCAACTACATCTAAATCCAATTCGCCTTGTTTATTACAGTGGTTCGCCATGACAATAAGCAAAATAATTTTGTATGAGAAAGTATAATCACGTTTTTCAATAAACTCGATAAAGTCAGCCTTTCGAGTATCCTGTGTTCTAAGTGGAATATTTTTGGTGATTCTTATTTTTTCTAGCTGTTCGAAGCTAAAGTAATTAAGATTTTTACTACCAAATGGAATCGTTTTATCGGCAACCAAATCACCTTTTTTCATCCAAGCTTTTACTGTACCTGTTGAAATAAATAGCTCTCTAGCTAGCTGCTCTTCATTTAGTAGGTCTCTAAACTCTTTTTCAAAATTAAAGATATTAATCGGTTCGATTCTTCGCTCCGACTCCCATAATCCATCTAAAATAATTAATTCATTCTGAGATGTCCCTTGAACATCTTTTACCAGATCACCAAAAGGTTGATAGTGACTCAAATTAAATAAGCCATGTAATGACCAAGGTGTAATAGCTGCTCCATAACTATCAACCACATCAATTACATATAGCGCTTCTTTGCCTGGATAATTTCGTGTTCCTCGTCCTAATTGCTGGGTATAAAGTACTTTCGACATTGTTGGCCTAGCCATAACAAGAATACTGGTTTGAGGCGAATCCCAGCCTTCGTTTATTAAATCGCAAGCACATAGCATTTGAACCTCCCCCCTATGATATAAATCTAGGCCAGTACGTTCCTTACCACTTACCGAAGCCGCTTTTATACCTGATTGATTTAATAGCTTGGCCATTCTTTGGGTGTGTTTAATATCGACACAAAACACTATGCCCTGCTGTGTGCTGATAAATTGTGCTTGTTGATTAAAAAAGTATTTAAGTAAAACATCTGCAATCAGTTGGTCACGCGAAGGGATGATCACAGTTTTCTGTAAATCGGTTTTAACGAATTCTTTGCCGTTAAATCTTACATTCGAAAAATCAATATTTGATTCTAATCTGAAAGCTCGAATTTGCGGCACTAACTTTTTCAAAATAGCTTGTTCTAAGGTCATCTCAACTTCGTAATGACCAAAAATATCGCTCAGAGAGCGCTTATCAAGACGCTCATCCGTAGCAGTTAAGCCCAAAAGACTCTTAGGAGAAAAGTAATATAAAACTTGGCGTAAACCATCTGCAGCAGCTCTGTGCGCTTCATCAATAAGAATATAATCGAAATGGTTTCTAGCGAGTTTACGATAATGCCGTAATACATAGGCACTAGTTTGCACTGTAATATCGAGTTGTGAATTGTTAAGTAACTCACCAACCCTTATCTCTGGAATTTGTGCCTCTAACCTTTTAATTAGCTGCATTTTTAGCGCAACTGTCGGCACAACAGCTAACACTTGTTTGGCATTGGATTGCTGTAATTGCTGCCTAACATCTTCAATAAACACTTCTGTTTTACCCGAACCAGTAGGCAGTACTACTAAAAATCTATTCTGGCCTGCTTTTCTTTTTTCAATTAGGGTGTTTACAGCATCCTGTTGATGGGCATATAAACTAAAATCAACGGAACGTTCAGCTCTATATAATGGAGATTTTAAGAAATGTTCAGATTGGCCAAAATAATCTTTCATTTGGTCTTCAAATTTAAAAGAATCACTCATGCCCCTATCTGACCAGCGATATACAAGGTAACCATCATTTACTAATGAGTTTTGTTTAAATAGTTGCGATCGATATTGCTTCTGAGAGACTATCCGAGATAAGGGATGATGATAGGTTTCACCATTTAGCTCTATCGCTATAGGTGATGTTTTACGATGCAAAATGTAATCAATAAATCGCTTATGTCCTTGCCTATCAATATAAGGAGCTTCCGCTTGCAAAGCATGTATAGATGCTGGCCCAAACACACTCTCAAATATTTCTGCAAACTTAAATTCGGGGGGAGTAGGATCGATATGTTGTTCCTCACGATTCGAGCCAAACTTTTTTAGTTCTATGCTCTCAATTTCGGAGGATAAAAAGTGGCTTATATCATCAATTAACTGCTGTATTTCAAGTGCACAAAAACGGAGTAACCCTTGATAATGGTGCATCAGCTGATTCTGATAGCTAGTGTAATCAACATAATGAAAATCAGAAGGTTGAAGGGAATATAATGAATTATCGACCAAAATTGCTGAAGGCTGATTCCGCAAATTAGAATCATTATTGCCGATAAAAGTATATAAGCGGCCAACATCAACCACATTTTCTAACTTATACCCAAAACTAGCTAAAACCTGATCAACTGCAATCCCATCAAGCCCCATTGCGATCGCCTTTAATAAGAATTGCATTAAGCCACTTTTCATCCTGTCGGTCAGGCCGAGCATCATCAGTGATCCAACTTTTTACAACATTAAAATCACTTCCATCTATGAAATCGTTAAGCCTTTTTTCATCTGCATTCGTGAAATAACGCCCGCCTCTCTCTACATCACTAACACCATACTTAAAAGAACAATAAAGATAACCACCATCCCTTAAACTTCTAGATAAATTAGCGAATGAAGCTGGCAGTAAATTACTAGCTACATGTAATAAAGAGGCGCAAGCCCAAATACCATCAGCCAATGATGAAGCTTTAAAACAATCAAAAGTGTTTAGTTCAACATCAATCCCCGTTAGTTCAGATGCTTTTAGCACTAAACTCTCACTTGCATCAAATGCACTCACTTCGAAGCCTTGCTTTAAAAAATACAAGCTATCTCGTCCGCTTCCGCAGCCAGCATCAATAATATGCCCATTCGGCTTTAATAGAGGAATGAAGATTTCGTACAAAAGGGATAAATCTACATTGACGGTATCATTATAAAATGATTCAGCATTAATGTTATAAAAGTTATTTATCATAGGCTTGGATTGTATAAGCAATTTTCAACAGACTACCATAAGCAGCAAGATATATTGTATTTCTGCATCAAGCAACTTAACTCATAGCAAATATTAATTAAGAAAGGTAATTGAAATTGAAGGCTGACACGTTAATCGAATAAATGTTTAAACTAACTTATTGATGTTGGACTTTGAACGTTAAATAGCAATCAACATATCACTTTTGTTAATATTCAAAAATAATTAAATTGATTAAAAGCCAGAAAAGACAAAGGCCTAGCATTTCTGCTAGGCCTTCTAAATTTGGCAGGGGTAGCAAGACTCGAACTCGCAACCATCGGTTTTGGAGACCGTTTAAAGACCAAATGTTGTTAATCGACACCAAGCAATAAACTTCGATACAAAACAAAATAAGCAGAACAAACAATAAGTTACGACAAGTAAAACTAGTGAGCGTTCAAAACCAACTTAACCCTATTTAAGGCTATTTACGAGGCTTCATGTCACATTTTGGTCACCACTGTCAGTATAATATTTATACTGGCATTTACTCATAACAGGAAAATAGTTACTCAAAAAACGAAGACAAATAAGGTAGCGATCTGCACGATTTTAGCCATAATTTTTAATTTAACCTTATAAGGAACAGGCCACTCATTTATATTTAATTTACATCTAACTTGTACATTTAATTATAAAACCCCCATATCAAAACTAATACTACAGATAAAAACATCCAGTAAACTGC
>NZ_MCTY01000040.1:0-25651 GCF_002873635.1 Shewanella sp. 10N.286.52.B9 | reverse complement strand
GTTATTGAATATCAATATTAAAAATATTTTGGTTAACTATTTTTAATATGCTTCAGCGAATCAATTAGTGTAATTGACGCTTTTTTCTCGCTTGGTGTGTGATCCTTATCACTTAAAAATATTGCAAACACCGAAAAGGTAGTTATTTCTTCTGTTTTTAGGCATTTAGTTGTAAATATATTCTGCATCAGTACACTTGCCCCGATTTCAAATTGAGCTATTGCTCTAATGATGTAAGAGATTAAGCAAATAATAAATTTGCATACCCGGGGACAAATGATGAAAAAGAAATTATTAACCGTGGCAGTAAGCGCCATGCTGTTAGGGGCAACGACTCAAGTAAGTGCAGCAGGCTTTCAATTAGCTGAATATTCTTCTACAGGTTTAGGCCGTGCTTTTGCTGGTGAAGCTGCGATGGCGGATAATGCTGGCGCCCAAACTAAAAACCCTGCCATGTTGACTTACCTTGAAGGTCGCCAATTGTCTGCAGGTGCTATTTATATTATGCCTAATGTTGATGTGCTGGGTGAAACCAGTATTTCATCGCCTTTATTAGGGGCTGATCCAATTGTTATCCCAAGCAACGCCATCGATTTTGCCGGTGATGCGCTTATCCCAAATTTTTATTACTCGAATCAGTTAAACGATAACTGGACTTGGGGCCTGGCTTTTCATTCAAATTACGGTTTAGCGACAGAATTGGATGCAACTCATTCAGCAGCGATATTTGGTGATGATACTGCAATCACCACCGTAGAATTTAACCCAAACATTGGCTATAAAATCAATGATGCGGTTAGCATTGGTGCAGGTCTGCGTATTGTTTACGGTGAAGGTAATGTTGGCGCATCAATGCCAGGTTGGATTGATGGTATTAAAGCTCAGTTGCCTGATTTAGCACCTATGCTTCCGGCTGCTGGCACAAGTCTTAAGTACATGGAAGGTGATGATATTGCCATCGGTTGGAAAATTGGTTCTAGCTGGCAGATTAATGACAAGCACCGTTTAGGTTTTGCTTATCACAGTGGGGTAGAGCTAGAACTGGACGGCCATGCGTCTGGGCTACTTTATGACGGTGGTCAAAATGTTAGTATTGAAGGTTACTTACCGATTGAGATCCCTGCATTTGCAGAGCTTGCATCTCATCACCAATTAACTGAAAACTGGGCCATGCACGCCAGCGTTAACTGGACTCAGTGGAGTGTTTTTGATGAGTTAGTAGCATACTTCCCTGGCGAAACTAAGCCAATTGACTCAACAACGGGTTTACCATTGGAGTCTGATTTAGTTAAAGAAGAGAACTTCAAAGATAACTGGCGTTTTGCTGTCGGTACTACATACCAACTTAACGACAAGTGGTTAGTTCGTGGCGGTATGGCACTAGATCAAGGTGCTGCGCAAGACGAATACCGTTCAACAACAATCCCAGATTCAGATCGTTTATGGTTTAGTGCCGGTGCGGGTTATCAAGCCAGTAAAAACCTTACGGTTGATTTTGCCATCACTTACATCAAAGGCATTGGTGATGCACCAATTGATGAGACTCAAGACTTATTAGGTTTAGCGTCTGTGAACTACAGCGGTGATGTTGAAGCCGATGTGTGGTTAGCAGGTGTGCAGTTTAGCTACAAAATGTAGTCGACAGTATTATTAATACATTTAAAGCCTCGCAATTGCGGGGCTTTTTGTTATTTGAAAATCATAAGACTAATATCGATACGCCAGCTATATTTGACAAGCCAAAGTATGAAGTAAAGCCATCGTCATATGCTAAGTTATTAGGTGCTTACTGGCTTTACCCCAAAGTGACATAGCATGTCTAGGTAGAATAAACCCTTATAACTGTGATGACAGCACAAGCATTGCAATGTAAAGCATGATAAATCACATAAATAAACGGGTAGTTGATTCACTACTTTCAGTTTATGTGAACAAACTAAAATAAATAATATGAGATAGTGATATGCAAGCTAAGAAATACATTATTGCATTAGATCAAGGCACAACCAGCTCTCGTGCCATTGTATTTGACCATAAAGCCAACATGGTTGCGGTAGCGCAGCGTGAGTTTACCCAGATTTATCCTCAGGCCGGTTGGGTCGAGCATGATCCAATGGAGATTTGGTCATCTCAAAGTTCATCATTGATTGAAGTGCTATCTCGAGCAGGTATTAGCGGTGATGATGTTGCCGCTATGGGCATCACCAACCAACGTGAAACCACCGTAGTGTGGGATAAAAAAACCGGCAAGCCGATTTATAACGCCATTGTGTGGCAGTGTCGTCGCAGCCAAAGTATATGCCAGCAACTCAAAGCCGATGGTTATGAAGCTTATATTAAATCCGCCACAGGCTTGGTGCTCGACCCGTACTTTTCCGCCTCAAAAATCAAGTGGATTCTAGATAATGTTGAAGGTGCAAGAGAAAAGGCCGAGGCCGGTGAGTTGTTATTTGGCACCATAGATACCTGGCTGGTGTGGAAGCTCACAAAAGGCAAAGTACATGTTACTGAACCCACCAACGCCTCACGGACCATGTTGTTTAACATCCATCAGCAGCAGTGGGATGACAAGTTATTAACGGCCTTTGGTATTCCGGCTTCGATGTTACCTGAAGTGAAACCCTCTTGTGCGGTCTACGGTTCAACCAGCATTGTCGGTGGCGATATTACCGTGGCGGGTATGGCAGGGGATCAGCAATCGGCATTATTTGGTCAATTATGTTTTGAACCTGGAATGGCCAAAAATACCTATGGCACAGGCTGTTTTTTACTGATGAACACCGGTGATAAGGCAGTGGTATCGGATCATGGCCTATTAACCACCATTGCTATAGGCGCTGATTTAAAGGTTAACTATGCCCTTGAAGGGGCAGTATTTATGGGCGGCGCGGTGATCCAATGGCTGCGGGACGAAATGGGCTTGATCCAAGATGCTCATGACACTGAATACTTTGCCAATAAAGTGGAGGACACCAATGGGGTATATTTAGTACCAGCCTTTGTCGGCTTGGGCGCTCCGTATTGGGAAGCGGATGCCAGAGGCGCGATTGTCGGACTTAGCCGCGGGGTTAATCGTAGCCATATTATTCGCGCAGCGTTAGAAGCCATTGCATATCAAAGCAAGGATTTACTCGAGGCAATGATACAAGACTCAGGGGTCGAACTTAAACAAATCCGCGTTGATGGTGGCGCAGTGGCAAATGAGTTTTTAATGCAGTTCCAAGCCGACATCAGCAATGTTGATGTGATCCGTCCGCAAGTGACTGAAACCACAGCCATGGGAGCAGCCTTTTTAGCAGGTCTTGCGGTTAACTTTTGGCAGTCTACAGAAGAGTTACAAAACATTGCCGTGGCTGATAAGCATTTTTCACCAGCAATGGATGATAGCTGTCGTCAGGATTTGTATCGCGGATGGAAAAAGGCGGTGAGGAAAACCATCGGCTAAAGGGCATTTTTAAATCACTGGTAAACGACTAAATTTCAATATCAATATGCTTGAAGTTTGTATCGTCGTTAGTGGCCGGATTTGCATCATCGGTGTTGTTGGTTTGAGCAAGCTGTTTTCTGGTTAATGGCGCTGGTGGCAATTGTGTTTGCGGCGCTTCATGGCTATCAGCACTGATAACAGCTGAGTCAGTGACTTTTTTCACCTCTTTTTTAGGCGTGGTAACCTGCCTTGGCGGTCTGGCAGTCACAGCATAGAGAATATCTAGGTTCATTATTACCTCCTTCAAGGCTGTATTCAGTATATCTTGTTATCGGCCGTTTTGATTGTAAATTGAGCGGCTAATGGTTTGAATATATGACGCCAGCAGTCATCCTTGTTTGAGGATGTTTTAGCGTAAAGGCAATATTAAAAGTTTGGAATTTGCTTAGGTTTAAAAGCGCAAGGCTGCAATAAAATTTGTTGAACTGGTTTTTCTCACATCGTGAGCGAATATTTATTATACAAGATATAACTTTGATACAGTGGGCATTGTCATTTTAAGATGATAATGGTCAATTTTTAGCACATTTTAGTCACATTTTACTCGATAGAGTCGTTGTTATGTGTATGGTTTCGTTCATTTAGCCCCATAAAATCCACTTTCCTCCACCTAGAACAAATTAAATCAAATTTGCTGCGAACCCGCTTCAGAACTGGATTTAATTAATCTTCTCATCCCTTGACAATACTTGTGTTGTGTCCCTAAACTTAAGGGTTGTGGGGAATTGTGGATTTTTGTGGGAATTTTAATAACAAATCATAGGGATTAATGATCGTGTTTCGGGGCGCCAGTGCGATAAATATGGATGCAAAAGGACGGATCGCAATACCAATGCGATACCGAGAATCCTTGCGTGTTGAGCACAGTGGCATTGTCGTCATCACCGTTGATATCCAATCAGCTTGTTTATTGATTTATCCAATCCATGAATGGGAACTGATAGAAGCAAAACTAATGCAGCTGTCAGACACCAATCACATTGAACGATCCATGAAACGAAGATTATTAGGCCACGCTCATGAATGTGAGTTAGATGGTAATGGTCGTGCGCTCGTTCCCCCCGCATTAAGACAATTTGCCAGCCTGCAAAAGAAAACCATGCTGGTGGGTTTGCTGAATAAGTTTGAGTTGTGGGATGAAGCCGCTTGGCAGTTGCAGATGGACGAAAGTCATCAGCTAATTCAAGCAGAAGATCTCACTAGCCATGAAAGATTAGCTAATTTTTCATTATAAATAATTAATTAAGAAGAGTCTGATGAGCCAAGAATTTGCCCATTTATCTGTACTGCTACAAGAAACCGTTGATGGTTTAAATATCCAAGCGGATGGCATCTATATTGATGGCACCTTTGGTCGTGGTGGTCATTCAAGGCATGTGCTGAGTCAGCTCGGTGAAAACGGCCGCTTGATTGCCATCGATAGAGATCCGCAAGCCATTGAAGCGGCTAAACAGTTCGCCGATGATCCTCGCTTTCAAATTGTGCATGGTGGCTTTGGCCAGTTGGCCGAATACGTTACTGAGTTGGGTTTGAAAGGCAAAATCAATGGCGTGTTATTGGATTTAGGCGTGTCTTCACCGCAATTAGATGATGCTGAGCGTGGTTTTAGTTTTTTACGTGATGGTCCATTGGATATGCGTATGGATAACAGCCAGGGTCAAACGGCCGCTCAGTGGTTAGCGAGAGCTGAAATTGAAGATATGGCTTGGGTATTTAAAACCTATGGCGAAGAGAAAAACTCGCGTCACATCGCTCGCTGTATTGCTGCTGATCGAGATGAAAAACCCTTTTTAAGAACCAAAGATTTAGCTGACCTTATTGCCCGAATTACTAAAAATAAAGAGCGTAATAAGCATCCTGCAACGCGGGTGTTCCAGGCGATTAGAATTTATATCAATAGTGAATTAGAGCAAATTGATCAAGCCCTTGAAGGTGCTGTGTCGGTACTGGCCCCAGAAGGGCGTTTATCGGTGATCAGTTTCCATTCATTAGAAGATCGTATGGTGAAGCGCTTTATTCGTCGCCATAGCCAAGGTGAAAGCGTACCTCATGGCTTGCCCATCACTGAAGCTGAAATTAATAAATCTAAAAAGTTAAAAGCCATTGGTAAGGCGATGAAGCCTTCTGATGTCGAAATTGAACAAAACCCACGAGCAAGAAGCTCGGTGTTGCGCGTTGCGCAGCGACTTGATTATTAATTACTGAGGTTATATTGGCACCGTCATCAATCAATTTATCCCGCATTGTGTTAGCCGATATTTGGCAGCACAAGTGGATATTATTGCTGACGCTAATTGTAGTCGGCAATGCGATGAGTGTGGTGTATACCAGCTATGCGACCCGAAAACAGACCTCGCAATTAGATCAGCTATTACAAGAACGTGATCGTTTAGATATTGAATGGCGCAACTTGTTGCTGGAAGAGCAATCTAAGTCAGAACACAGTCGAGTGACAAGGATCGCCACTAAAGATTTAAAAATGGTGCGACCACTACCTAAAGAAGAAGTGGTTATAAGGCTGCAATGAGAAAGGAATAATGAGCAGACAAGCTAAACGTAAATTAAACCCTGAACTGATCCCATGGCGACTATTCGTTGTGGTGGGTTTTGTGCTGCTGCTGTTTACTGCGTTAATTGCCCGTGCCGCCTATATTCAAATTATTGAGCCTGAAAAACTACGTCACGAAAGTGACATGCGCACCTTACGCACCACCAGTAATCAAGTACAGCGCGGCCTAATCACCGACAGAAATGGTGAAATGCTGGCAGTGAGTGTGCCAGTACGAGCTGTGTGGGCTGATCCTAAAATATCCCACGATAAAGATGCATTTAAAGATATGCGCCGCTGGAAAGCGCTGGCAGATATTTTACATGAGCCAGTTGATGAGATTGTGAGTAAGGTGCAGCGCGACCCTAAAAGGCGCTTTATTTACCTTAAGCGTCAAGTGACCCCTGCGGTAGCGGAATACATCAAGCAACTGAAAATTGCTGGCATCTATTTAAAGTCTGAATCACGCCGCTATTATCCCGCAGGTGAAACTGCCGCCCAGCTAGTGGGTTTAACTAATATTGATGATGTAGGCATTGAAGGCATCGAAAGTGCTTACGATAGCTGGCTTACTGGTACCCCTTCAAAACAAAAAGTCCGTAAATCCCGCGATGGTAAAGTAGTACAGCGTTTAGATATGGTGGAAGAAGGCGAGAGCTCAAATGATTTAGTCTTGAGTATCGATCAACGCATTCAGCAGCTAGCTTATCGCGAATTAAAACGCGCCACAGAAATAAACCAAGCCACTTCAGGCTCAGTGGTGGTACTTGATGTACACACCGGCGAAGTACTGGCGATGGTGAATACACCGTCATATAACCCCAATTCTCGAGAAAACTTACAATCTCACCGCATGCGCAACCGCGCCTTAACCGATACTTTTGAGCCGGGCTCCACTGTAAAACCTTTTGTGGTCGCAGCTGCGCTGCAAGCGGGCACTGTTGAACGTGATGATATGATTAACACCTCACCAGGCTGGATGCGTGTTGGTGGCCGTCAAGTGCGTGATACGGTTAATTACGGCAATATGACCTTAGATAAAATCTTGGTTAAGTCTAGTAACGTGGGGATCAGTAAAGTCTCTTTATCGATGCCCGTGCAAGAATTATTGGGGACTTACCAGTCAATGGGCTTGGGTAATTATTCAGGAATTAACTTAGCAGGTGAAAGCGCCGGCCTTATCCATGATCGTCGTCGTTGGTCTGACTTTGAACGCGCGACCTTATCTTATGGCTATGGTTTAACGGCCACCCCACTGCAATTAGCCAGAATGTATGCCACTTTAGGTAGCGGCGGTGTCTTGTATCCAGTATCAATTTTAAAGCTAAAACAAGCACCTAAAGGTGAACAAGTTATTTCACAGCAAGTCGCCCAAGATGTCATGGAAATGATGCTAGGGGTAACTGAACGTGGCGGCACCGCCACCAAAGCCCATATTGATGGTTATCCTATTGCGGGTAAAACGGGTACTAGTCGTAAGTCTGTCGCCGGTGGTTACGGTGATGATTATGTCGCACTGTTTGCCGGGGTTGCGCCAGTGCATAATCCCCGTTTAGCTATTTCTATTGTGGTTAATGAACCCAAAGGCGACCGTTATCACGGTGGCGATGTGGCAGGCCCCGTATTTGCAAAAATTATGTCTGGTGCGTTACAGATGCTGAATGTAGAACCATTAAATGAACAAGAAAAAGTTAAATTGGCCGCCATTGCTAAGAGGGCTGAATAATGCTGCTTAGTGATTTATTAGCACCCTGGTTTCATTATGCTGGCGTTGAGTCAGTGGATACGCTGAGCCTTGATAGCCGCCAAGTATCCCAAGGTGGTTTATTTGTCGCCTTGCCAGGCCACAAGGTTGATGGCCGTAAATTTATCAGTAAAGCCATTGAAAGTGGTGCAGTGGGGGCGTTAATTCATACCGATAACCCTGATGAACATGGTCAAGTTGAATACCAAGATAATGGCGCGGTGCTGATATCGTTTTTTCAATTAACTCGGCAGCTTTCGGCTGTTGCAGCGCAGTTGTATCCGGTTAATCATTCACCAATGGCGATTATTGGGGTTACGGGAACTAATGGTAAAACTTCTGTTAGCCAGCTTATTGCGCAATTGGTATCACTTAAACAGCAAAAAGCTGCAGTCATGGGTACATTGGGCAATGGTGTTTGGGGTCAATTAATCGATAGTGGCAATACCACTGCTGATGCCATTACTTTGATCCGTCAATTACACCAATTTCAAGCCGAACGGGTCAATGTGTGCGCCATTGAAGTCTCCAGTCATGGCTTAGTGCAAGGCCGAGTGGAAGCCGTGCCTTTTGATACTGCTATTTTTACTAATTTAAGTCGTGATCACCTTGATTACCATGGTGATATGGATGCTTATGGCGCAGCTAAAAAGCGTCTGTTCACCTTTTCCTGCGTCAAAAATGGTTTGATTAATCTTGATGATGGTGTTGGTCAGCAATGGTTCGATGAGCTAACAACAGATTCCATCTATGGCTTTAGCATTAGCGCCAATAAAACGGCGCAATTTTATACTGACAATATGCAGTTCAATGATGCTGGTGTGCAGTGTGATTTTGTTTACCCACACCTGGATAATCACAGCGGCCAAAAAACGACTTTAGCACTACGCGGACGCATTGTTTCGCCTTTATTGGGTGACTTTAACTTAGCAAACCTTGTGGCAGCCCTAAGTGGCTTGTATTTGCAAGGTTATGACATGCAAGAGTTACTTGAATTAGTGCCACTATTAACGCCCGTTGCTGGTCGCATGGAGCGCTTTAATCAGCCAAAGGGGCCCACCTTGGTAGTTGATTATGCCCATACTCCGGATGCTATCGAACAAGCGTTAAAAGCGCTGCGGATTCATTGTAAAGGCAAGCTTTGGTGTGTCTTTGGTTGTGGCGGTGATAGAGATAAAGGCAAGCGGCCTTTAATGGCCCAAGCGGCCGAGCAGTTTGCTGATACTGTGATGGTCACCAGTGACAATGCTCGTAGTGAAGATCCTGCGGCCATTATTGAGGATGTATTAGCGGGTTTGGCATTTCCTGAGCGTGCACTCACACAAGTTGATCGCATTAAGGCAATTAACACCGTGGCTTCACTGGCTCAAACAGGCGATATTGTGTTGCTTGCAGGTAAAGGCCATGAAACCTATCAAGAGGCCAATGGCATCAGAACTGAATATGATGAAAGAGCACTGGCTATCGAACTCACTCAGCCAACGTCTAACATGGCATTAAAGGAGCGCTTATGATTGCCCTGATGCTTTCACAGTTGGCGCAAACCCTTAGTGGCAAGCTCGTGGGCGATGACATTTGTATTGATGATGTCAGCAGTGATAGCCGAGCGATGCAAGCCAATACCTTATTTGTGGCGTTAAAAGGCTTACGTTTTGATGGCCATAGCTTTGCAAAAACCGCCATTGATAATGGCGCTAAAGCCTTATTGGTTGAACGTCAGCTTGAGCTTGATATTCCGCAAATTTTAGTGGCAAATAGCCAAATAGCCATGGGCGAAATCGGCGCGTTAGTGCGCGCTAAAGTAAACCCTAAAGCCATCGCTTTGACGGGCTCAAATGGCAAAACTACAGTAAAAGAAATGGTGGCAGCTATTTTAAGCCAGCATCATAGCGTGCTTTATACCGCCGGTAATTTTAATAATGAAATCGGGGTACCGTTAACCTTATTGCGATTAACCCAAGAGCATGAATATGGCGTTTTTGAACTGGGCGCCAATCATCAAGGCGAGATTAACTATACTTCATCTTTGGTGATGCCTCAGGTGGCGCTGGTAAATAATATCGGCCATGCACACCTAGAAGGTTTTGGTTCAATTGAAGGCGTGGCTCACGCCAAGTCGGAAATCTTTAACCACCTCAGCGCAGATGGCACCGCCATTATCAATGCCGATGATGACTTTGCTGAGTTTATGGCGCAAAAATCAGCCGCATTTAAGCAGCTGCGTTTTTCTAAAGTAGCCACCACAGATGCAGATATTAAAGCATTAGCGCTTAAAGCTGATGCAAGTGGTTGTTATGCCTTTAATTTAGAAGTTTCTGGCCAGTCCCATTTTGTGCAGCTTCCTTTAGCAGGAGAGCATCAGGTCAGTAATGCTTTAGCTGCCAGCGCCATTTGTACTGCATTAGGCGTCGCCCTCAAAGATATTATTAACGGGCTTTCAAGCCTAACGCCAGTAAAAGGGCGAATGGTGCCGCACAAGCTGGGGCGTATTTTACTGGTTGATGATAGTTACAATGCCAACCCAACATCAGTGGACGCTGCGATTAACTGGTTAAAACAAACTCGAGGTTTTCGATGTTTAGTGCTGGGAGATTTGGGTGAATTGGGCGACAATAGCGCCCTTTTGCATGCCGAGGTCGGCCAACAAGCCAAATCAGCGGGTATTGATGCCTTGTTTTGTTGCGGACAGCTAAGCGCTGAAACCAGCAAAGCCTTTGGTTCTGAACACTTTAGTGATTCAAAATTCGTCGCGCAGGCAATGATTAAAAAAGTAAATCAGTTATCGGGTGAGGTAACTATTTTAGTTAAAGGTTCACGAAGCGCAGCAATGGAAACTGTAGTCGAAGTGTTGTTGGATGCCAATGGGCGTGGGGAGTTTGTGTAGATGCTGGCTTATTTAGCTGAGTATTTAACCCAATTTTATAGCGGGTTTAATGTTTTTTCATATGTAACGTTTAGAGCGATCTTAGGTTTGATGACAGGGCTTATTTTCAGCTTGTGGTTTGGTCCTAAATTGATCGAACGTTTGCAGTTATTACAAATTGGCCAAGTGGTCAGAAATGACGGCCCAGAGTCACATTTTAGTAAGCGTGGCACCCCTACAATGGGTGGTTTGCTGATCTTGGCAGGCATATTTGTCAGTGTTTTATTATGGGGTGATTTATCAAATCGATATGTCATCGTCATGCTATTTGTATTAGGTACTTTTGGCGCGATTGGTTTCTTAGATGATTATTTGAAAGTGGTAAAAAAAGACTCTAAAGGTCTGATTGCTCGCTGGAAATATGCATCGCAATCCATAGCGGCATTAGCGGTAGCTATCTATTTATATAGCTCGGCAACGCTGCCGGGTGAAACCCAGCTAGTGGTGCCATTTTTAAAAGATGTGATGCCGCAACTTGGACTGCTTTATATTGTCCTTGCGTACTTCACCATAGTGGGTGCCAGTAACGCGGTTAACTTAACCGATGGTCTTGATGGTTTAGCTATCATGCCAACTGTTATGGTAGCAGCTGCATTTGCATTGATTGCCTATTTATCAGGTCATGCACAGTTTGCGAGTTATTTACATATTCCACACTTGCCGGATGCTGGTGAACTAGTGATTGTATGTACCGCGATAGTCGGGGCTGGTTTAGGGTTTTTATGGTTTAACACCTACCCAGCGCAAGTGTTTATGGGTGATGTAGGCTCATTAGCATTAGGTGCAGGATTGGGCGCCATTGCAGTGTTAGTCCGCCAAGAAGTGTTATTGGTGATTATGGGCGGCGTTTTTGTGATGGAAACGGTGTCGGTGATTTTACAGGTGGGTTCATATAAATTGCGCGGTCAGCGGATTTTTAGAATGGCACCTATTCACCACCATTACGAATTAAAAGGTTGGCCGGAGCCAAGAGTGATTGTGCGCTTTTGGATTATTTCACTATTCCTAGTCATGCTAGGGCTGGCAACGCTTAAGTTAAGGTAGTTAGCAATGCAAACATGCTATTCACACATCGTATTGGGATTAGGCGCAACAGGTATTTCTGTTGTGCGCTACTTAATGTCCCAAGGTATTACCCCACTGGTGATGGATAGCCGCAGAACGCCGCCTGGAAGCGATACTCTGGCAGCAGAGTTCCCTGAGGTTGAACTAATTACTGGTGGCTTTATGTGCCGCTCTTTAGTGCAGGCGCAGCAAATTATTGTCAGTCCAGGCATCGCTATTGATACGCCGGAAATTCGCGCGGCGATGGACATGGGTATTGAAGTGATTGGCGATGTGGAGCTGTTTGCCCGTGCGGTTGCTGAAAAGTCACCTTGCGTGGTAGCGATTACTGGCTCAAACGGTAAAACCACTGTGACTACCTTGGTTTACGACATATTAAAAGCAGCCGGTAAAAAGGTCGCTGTTGGCGGCAATATTGGTATTCCAGTATTAGATTTACTGGCAACCGATGCGGATATTTTTGTATTGGAGCTATCTAGCTTTCAGCTGGAAACCACTTTTAGCTTAAATTGTGTGGCGGCAACCTGCCTTAATATTAGTGAAGATCATATGGATAGATATCATGATCTGCATGCTTATAGAGAAGCTAAGTTACGCTTATATCCACAAAGCCGCTTTGTGATGTTTAACCGTGATGACCCACTGACATTTCCTGATGAGCCAACAAACCAAAATACCTTTGGTTTAGGTGTACCTGAAGGCGATGCTTGGGGGATTGCTGATGGCAAGATTTTCCACGGTGAAAGTGAAATTATGAATCTGCATGAGGTCAGTTTAATCGGCAGTCATAATCACGCCAATTTACTTGCTGCTATGGCACTAACCGATGCTTGCGGTATTGATAAAAAGTTTATGACCGAGGTTGCCAGCAACTTTAAAGGTCTTGAACATCGTTGTGAAATGGCGGGTATTAAGCAAGGCGTTACCTATATAAATGACTCTAAGGCGACTAATGTTGGTGCAACTGTAGCGGCATTAAATGGCTTAAGTGATCATTTAGGTGACTTAGTACTGATTGCTGGCGGAGACGGTAAAGGCTCAGACTTTAAAGAGCTGAGGGAGTCGCTCAATAACGTCACTCAATTAATTACCTTTGGTAAAGATGGTGCAAAAATCGCAGCTTTAAAGGCTGATAGTATTCAGGTCAGCGATCTTGCTGCAGCGGTCAATAAAGCCGTAGAAATAACGTTCTCAGGCGATATCGTATTGTTGTCACCAGCTTGTGCGAGTACTGATATGTACAAAAACTTTATGGAACGCGGCAATGACTTTAAGCAATTAGTGGAGCAAATTGCCGATGGCGAAGGCTGAGCAGCAACTTAGCTTATTCCAACAAGTCCTCAAGCGGCCGTGGCCTAATATCTTGTCTGAGAGTGGGCCTAGTGAGCAACTATATGACCGCAGTTTATTGGTTGCGGTAATGGGCTTGATTGCATTTGGTTTTGTGATGGTGATGTCTGCCTCAATGCCAGAAGCGCAAAAACTGACAGATAACCCATTTCATTTTATTTATCGTCATGTGGCGTATTTAATGGGTTGTGGCGTGATTGCTTACGCTGTGCTCAATATAGAAATGAAAACCTGGGAACGCTATAGCGCGTATTTGGTGCTGGCTGTGTTACTGATGCTGGTTGCAGTCTTGATTGTCGGAACCACAGTTAATGGCGCGACGCGCTGGTTAAGTGTTGGACCGGTGCGAATTCAAGTGGCTGAAATCGCAAAGTTTGTGTTTATTGTTTACATGGCGGGATATTTAGTCCGTCGTCATGGTGAATTAAGGGAGAACAGTAGGGGTTTTATTAAGCCTATTATCGTATTTACCTTATTCGCAGTATTGATTTTAGCGCAACCAGATTTAGGTACCGTAGTGGTATTGTTCGTCTGCACTGTAAGTCTGTTATTTCTTGCTGGTGCACGGATTTTAGACTTTTTAGTGTTGATGTTTTTTGGTATTGGCTCGTTTATCTTTTTGGTGATTTTTGAGCCTTACCGGATGCGGCGGGTAACCTCATTTATGGACCCGTGGGAAGACCCATTTGGTAGCGGATATCAGTTGACTCAGTCATTAATGGCTTATGGCCGTGGTGACTTATTCGGTCAAGGTTTAGGTAATAGTATTCAAAAATTATCTTACCTGCCTGAAGCGCATACCGACTTTATCTTTGCCGTGATTGGTGAAGAGTTAGGCTTCGTAGGTATTGTTTGTGTATTAACAGTATTGTTTTTTGTGGCATTTAGAGCCATTCGATTGGGCAATTTATGTTTGAGTATTCAACGCCCGTTTGAAAGTTATTTAGCCTACGGTATTGGTATTTGGATTTGTTTCCAAACAGTGGTTAACGTTGGCGCCAGTATCGGTATGTTACCGACTAAAGGCTTGACGTTACCTTTTATTAGTTATGGTGGCAGTAGTTTGTGGGTGATGACAGCGGCAGCGATGTTATTGATCCGCATCGACCATGAACGGCGAATAAGTTTGATTCAAGCGGTGCAAGGGAGAGTAAAAAAATGAGCCCTAATATGACCAACGCACCGAAATTATTGGTAATGGCGGGCGGTACAGGTGGACATGTGTTCCCTGCATTAGCGGTAGCTAAAGCGTTAGCAGATAAAGGTTGGCAAGTTCGTTGGTTAGGGACGGCCGACAGAATGGAGGCAAGGTTAGTGCCTCAGCATGGGTTTGATATTGAGTTTATCGATATTAAAGGGGTGCGAGGCAATGGCATTATTCGAAAATTAGCCGCGCCTTTTAAAATTTTACGTTCAATCATTCAGGCAAAAGCCTTTATTAATGAATATAAGCCCGATGTTATTTTAGGCATGGGTGGCTTTGCCAGTGGCCCTGGCGGGGTTGCGGCTAAATTATCAGGCATTCCACTGGTGCTGCATGAGCAAAATGCCATCCCAGGAATGACCAACAAGTTGTTATCTAAGATTGCCAGCAAAGTATTGTGTGCATTTCCCAATACATTTTTGCCCGCAGTTAAAGCGGAGGTGGTCGGTAACCCTATTCGTCAAGAGTTGCTTGAGTTAGGACAAAGCGCCAAATTTGCTGAAGATGAAGCCTTAAAAGTATTAGTGGTGGGCGGCAGTTTAGGCGCCAAAATTTTTAACGATGTTATGCCAGCTGTTGTGGCGCATATTAGCCTGCATCATTCGGTGACCGTTTGGCATCAGGTGGGCAAAGGCAATGAAGCGAAAGTAAAAGCGCTTTATCAAGATAAAGGTCAAGCTGCTAGCGTCAATGTAGCTGAGTTTATTGATGATATGGAAGCGGCTTATCGCTGGGCAGATGTGGTTGTTTGCCGTTCTGGTGCATTAACCGTATCAGAGCTGGCAGCCGTAGGACGCGGCAGTATCTTGGTGCCTTATCCACATGCTGTGGATGATCACCAAACTAAAAATGCTTCAGTATTAGTTGAAGCGGGAGCGGCATTTTTATTACCGCAAACCATATTAAATGCAGATAATTTAGCTGAGAAGTTAACCCTCTTTGCTGAAAACCGACAAGTTGTTTCACAGATGGCACATCAAGCCAGAAGTGTTGCTGTATTAGATGCAACCCAACGAGTCGCGAGTATTTGTGCTGAATTAGCACGAAAGGATTGACATGACCAAGACAGAAAAGTACGCCCAATTACGCACCATGATCCCAGAAATGCGACGGATTAAGAAAATCCATTTCGTCGGTATTGGCGGTGCTGGTATGGGTGGAATTGCAGAAGTATTAGTGAATGAAGGCTACCACATCAGTGGATCTGACATCGCTGAAAACACAGTGACACAAAGGTTAGCCAGTTTAGGCGCTAAGATTATTATTGGCCATCAGGCGCAAAGCGTGGTTGATGTGGATGTGGTGGTCGTGTCAACGGCTATTAACAACGAGAACCCAGAAATCATTGAAGCGAAGCAGCGCCGCATTCCTATAGTGCGCCGTGCTGAAATGCTTGCTGAGTTAATGCGTTATCGCCATGGTGTAGCCATTGCAGGCACGCACGGTAAAACCACTACAACTAGCTTAATTGCCAGTGTTTATGGCCAAGCTGAGCGCGATCCGACATTTGTGATTGGCGGCTTATTAAATAGTGCTGGTACTAATGCGCGTTTAGGCACTAGTCGTTATTTGATTGCAGAAGCCGATGAAAGTGATGCCAGCTTTCTGCATTTGCAGCCAATGGTGAGTGTGGTTACCAATATTGAAGCTGATCATATGGATACCTATGGCGGCGATTTTGAAAAATTGAAAACAACCTTTGTCGACTTTTTACATAACCTGCCTTTTTATGGTGTTGCGGTGATGTGTATTGATGATGAAGTGATCCAAGAGATTATGCCAAGAGTTGGCCGTCAGGTTGTGACTTACGGTTTCAGTGAGCAAGCAGATGTACAGGCGCTTAACTTCAAGCAAGTTGGTCATCAAAGCCAATTTAGCGTGCGCCGTAAAAACCGTGATGATTTAGATATCGTGTTAAATCTACCTGGCGAACACAATGTACTTAATGCGCTTGCTGCTATTGCAGTGGCATCAGAAGATGAAATAGATGATGAAGCGATTGTAACAGCCCTTGCTGACTTTGAAGGCATTGGGAGACGTTTTCAGCATCTTGGCGAGTTTGATACCGCTAATGGCAAGGTGATGCTAGTTGATGATTACGGTCATCACCCAAGTGAAGTATTGGCAACGATTAAAGCCGCTAGAGCAGGTTGGCCAGATAAGCGTTTAGTGATGGCCTATCAGCCTCATCGTTACAGCCGTACTCGCGACTTATATGATGACTTTATCGAGGTGCTGTCACAGGTAGATGGACTGCTATTACTGGATGTCTATGCCGCTGGCGAAAGTGTCATTCCTGGTGCAGATGGACGCGCTTTATGTCGCTCTATCCGTTTAAGAGGTCAAGTGGAACCGATATTTGTGGCTTCACCTGAGCTATTAACCGATGTATTGCCTGACGTATTGCAAGAGGGTGATTTATTGCTAACCCAAGGTGCAGGTAATATCGGCGCTTTGTCCAAATTGCTAGCTACAACCAATTTAGGTTTTGATAATTTAAACAATGCTAAAAGTGGTGAGTAATTTTTGCACTATAAATGATTGTAAAATAGATACTTTATTACAATCGGTATGCTAGATATAATGGTGAATTGGCCAATGAAAGTGACATTGTACATTGTGGAGTTACAGTAACCGTGGCGTGGAGTGATAAAGCCCGTCAGTTACGAAGCCATTTGAGTGAAATCAACTGGTACTTGTATACCGGGTTATTGTTTTTGCTCATGGTGTTAATGACCATTGTCTGGGCCAGTTTAAAGTTAAATACGCTGCTTAATGATGCAGATGCCTTGCCCATTGAGGCCGTAGCAATTCACGGCGAGCGTTTATATACCAGTGACGCAGATATTCAAGCGGCGCTACAGGCCTTGATGCAGAGCAGCTTTTTTAGTGCCGATGTGGTTGAAGTGCAGCACGCTTTAGAGGCTTTACCTTGGGTATATCGCGCCTCAGTCAGACGCGAATGGCCAGCTAAGTTGAAAGTGAACTTGCAAGAGCAACAAGCGGTAGCGCATTGGAATGGCAATGATTGGCTTAATGTGGACGGTGAAGCGTTTAAAGCCCAGGCCCATCCCATGATTAATGCCTTGCCTATGTTGTCAGGTCCTGAGGATATGTCAGCTGAAGTGTTAACTAGCTATCAGCAATTAGCAGATTTATTAAGTATTAATGGCTTTACCTTAGCAAGTTTAAGTTTAAGCCCACGCCATGCTTGGCATGCAACATTAGATAACGGCATTCTTCTTGAATTAGGTCGAGAAGATAAGATGTCGAGAATACAAAGATTTATAAATGTTTACCCTGAAATAATACAAAATAAAAAGCCAATAGCGACAATTGATTTGCGCTATGACACAGGTGTCGCAGTTGGCTGGGATGATACTAAAACAGAGAGTCGACATTAATGACCAAGAATCAGGAAAGAAATCTTATCGTAGGCTTAGATATCGGTACATCTAAGGTCGCAGTTATTATTGGCGAAGTACTGCCAGATGGCGAGATAAGCGTGGTTGGTTTAGGTAATCACCCTTCTCGTGGTATGGACAAGGGCGGCGTAAATGATCTGGATTCGATTGTAAGAAGTGTACAACGTGCATTAGACCAAGCTGAATTGATGGCCGATTGCCAAGTATCATCAGTGTATTTAAGTATTTCAGGTAAACATATCGCCTGCCAAAACGAAAACGGCATGGTGTCAATTAATGACGAAGAAGTTACCCAAGAAGATGTGGACAATGTCATCCATACAGCTCGTTCGGTGAAAATCCCGACAGAGCGAAGAATTTTGCATGTGTTACCACAGGAATACTCAATTGACGTTCAAGACGGGATAAAAAGCCCAATTGGTATGTCGGGTATGCGAATGGAAGCCAAAGCGCACATCGTTACTTGTGCTAACGACATGGCGAAAAATATCACTAAGAGCGTTGAGCGCTGCGGCCTAACTGTTGATGACTTGGTGTTTGCAGGTATTGCATCAGCTGACTCAGTGCTGACCAATGATGAAAAAGATTTAGGCGTGTGTATTGTTGATATCGGTGGTGGCACCACAGATATTGCGGTTTATACCAACGGTGCACTAAGGCATTGCGCAGTGATATCAGTCGCAGGCAATCAAGTCAGTAGTGACATAGCTAAAATATTTAGAACACCGCTGACCCATGCAGAGCAAATCAAAGTACAGTTTGCCAGCGCCAGAAGCGCTATGGTTAGTCGCGAAGATAGCATTGAAGTCCCCTCAGTTGGTGGCAGACCTTCTCGCAGTATGTCACGTCATACGTTAGCAGAGGTTGTCGAGCCAAGGTATCAAGAGCTATTTGAATTAGTGCTTAAAGAATTAACTGACAGTGGTTTAGAAGATCAAATTGCTGCAGGGATCGTGTTAACAGGCGGTACATCAATGATTACCGGCGCGGTGGATATTGCTGAAGCAACATTTGGCATGCCAGTAAGGGTTGCATCACCGCTACCAGTTAAAGGATTAAATGAATATGTAGATCAACCTATTTACGCTACAGGAATAGGTTTGCTTCATTACGGCGCCAGACGCGTAATCGAACGTCAGTTCGAACGTCCTGAACGTCAAGGGGTTACCAGTCTTTTGAATCGGGTCAAAAGCTGGTTTAAGGGTGAATTTTAATAACGCAGACAAACGGAGATCAGACTATGTTTGAGATCATGGACACTCATAACGACGAAGCGGTGATTAAAGTCATCGGCGTCGGTGGTGGCGGCGGTAACGCAGTCGAACATATGGTAAAGCACAGCATCGAAGGTGTTGAATTTATCGTAACTAACACGGATGCTCAGGCATTACGTAAGTCAGGTGCTGGTTCAACTATTCAATTGGGGCGTGATGTCACCAAAGGTTTAGGTGCTGGAGCAAACCCTGATGTTGGTCGTCAAGCGGCAGAAGAAGATAAAGAAAACATTCGTGCAGCAATCAAAGGATCTGACATGATCTTTATTGCCGCAGGTATGGGCGGTGGTACCGGTACTGGTGCAGCCCCTGTTGTGGCTGAAATTGCCCGTGAAGAAGGCATTTTAACCGTTGCTGTAGTCACAAAGCCTTTTCCATTTGAAGGCAAAAAACGCATGTTATTTGCTGAGCAAGGTATTGCAGAGCTGGCAAAGCATGTTGATTCATTGATTACTATACCTAACGAAAAGTTATTGAAAGTATTGGGCCGTGGTACATCATTATTAGATGCATTTGCTGCAGCTAATAACGTATTGCTAGGCGCAGTGCAGGGTATTGCTGAGTTAATTACTCGTCCTGGTTTAATCAACGTGGATTTCGCCGACGTTAAAACGGTTATGTCTGAAATGGGTAATGCCATGATGGGTACAGGCGTTGCAACTGGTGATGATCGCGCTGAAGAAGCGGCAGAAGCTGCTGTGGCTAGTCCATTACTAGAAGATATTGATCTTGCTGGCGCTCGTGGCGTATTGGTGAATATCACCGCTGGTTTAGATATCAGTATTGAAGAGCTAGAAACAGTGGGTAACCACGTTAAAGCTTATGCATCTGATAACGCAACAGTAGTAGTCGGTGCAGTAATTGATCCTGAAATGAGCGAAGAGCTACGCGTAACTGTAGTTGCTACAGGTATCGGCGCAGAGAAAAAGCCTGATATTCAATTAGTGACAAAACCAGTTTCACGCCCAGAGCCTGCACCAATTGAAGTTAAAGCTGAGCCAGTTGAAGAGCAAGTTGCGGCAACAAATTATGTTGCACCAACAGGTAATGCTGTTCCTGCTCAGCAACCAGTAGCACAGCCAACAGCTCGCGCAGATGGTGACTATTTAGATATCCCAGCATTTTTACGTAAACAAGCTGATTAATTACAGTTTGGTAGTAAAGTTAGAATGTTGAATGCATAAGATGTTGATAAAATGTTGCTTGTGTAAGTAGAGGCGTATTAAAAACCACTAAATGGTACTTTTTTTGTGAAAAGGCAATTTTATGGTAGTATACCGCCTCAGCTTGCTGGGTAAACTCAGTATATATAGCGCATGAATGTTTATTTTAAAGTGATTAAAACGGGTAACTGAATGATTTTTCAAAGAACTGTTCAAAAGATGGTGAAGAGTACTGGTGTCGGGCTTCATTCCGGCAACAAGGTCACTCTGTGCATTATGCCCGCACCTGTCAATACTGGTATCGTACTTCGTCGTACAGATTTAAGCCCTGCAGTGGAAATTCCTGCTAAGGCTCATCTTGTGCGTGAAACAACTATGTGTACGGCATTAGTTAATGATGAAGGTGTTCGCATTTCAACTATCGAACATTTATTTGCAGCACTTGCAGGCCTTGGCATTGATAACGCAGTTATTGAAGTTGATGCTCCTGAAATCCCGATTATGGATGGCAGTGCAAGTCCGTTTGTTTTTTTACTGCAAAGTGCAGGTATTAAAGAGCAAGCAGTCGCTAAAAAATATATCAAAATCAATAAAACTGTGCGTGTTGAAGACGGCGATAAATGGGCAGAGTTAAAGCCATTTAAAGGCTTTAGAGTGGATTTTAAAATCGACTTTAATCACCCAGAAATCTCTCGTAGTCAGCAGCATATGGTTATGGATTTTTCAACATCTGCATTTGTGAAAGATATCAGCCGTGCAAGAACATTTGGTTTTATGCGAGATATTGAATATCTTCGAGCCAATAACTTAGCACTGGGTGGCAGCATGGAAAATGCCGTCGTGCTTGATGAATATCGTGTCCTTAACCCTGATGGTCTGCGTTATGAGGACGAATTTGTTAAGCACAAAATTCTTGATGCTTTTGGTGATTTATATGTCGCAGGGCATGCCATTGTTGGTGAGTTCTGTGCGTATAAAACGGGTCATGCTTTAAATAACCAATTGGTTAGAGCGTTATTAGCCCAACAAGAAGCGTGGGAGTTAGTCAGCTTTGAAAATGAAGTCGATGTACCGTTAAGCTTTATGGTACCCGGCGCAGCGTCTTTCGCATAATATAGTTAAGATTGCCTATTACGGCTGGCCAATGCAGCCAGCCGTTTTAGTTTTTCACCTAGTGACCCTTCAACATGATCAGCCAACGTTTGTAAATGTTCTGCCGCGACAGGGCTAATAGTTGCGTAATTAGTTGAGGTTTTGCTTGGTGATATTGCTAACCCTGGGTTAACTTTAACCTCTATAGCGGTAAGCATTGGAAGGGTTTCTTCCTTAAGTTGTTGCAGTAATTTGGTCTTTTGGAAGTTTATTCTAGCAGCCCAAGCAGCCGATGTAGTTTCAATTACAAGAACACCCTGCCGAAGATTAGCGACTTTAAGCTGTTCAACAACAGGACCTGTTAAACTCTGCTTTACGTAATTATTAAGTTGATTTAATAGTTCTGCTTTTTCAGCCAATGCCGGTAATTGTCCAGATTGATGTAGTAAGCTACTGAGATCTTGCGGGGGCTTTTTCATATGATAATAAGATGGCTGAGTTAGGCTATGAGTGTAACAGTTTTTATCCAAGGTCGAAACGGAGTAACTCGCTGGCATCCTAGCAAGCGTTGGTTACTTCTACCTATCCTATTAGTTGTAGCGGGAACCGGCATCTATCAACAAAGTGCCGATCGTTTTGCTGAGCAACAAACCAAAGTTGATGAAAATAAAAAGTTGCGCGAGCAACAAAAGCAGCAAGTCATTAGCCTCAAACAAGCAACAGAAACCCAATTAGCCACATTGGTGACTCATGTCGCCTCTATGCAAGCAAAAATTACCCGCCTCGAAGCCCTCGGTCAGCAAGTTGCTGAAAATAATTTACTCGAAGATCAATTCGACTTTGCCACAGAAGTGGGTGTCGGAGGATTGAGTGAAATAGGCACAGGCGTGGAAATAAACCAACTGTTAAATGATATGACCCAGTTGGTATCAAGAATTGATAATAATAATGTTCAGCTGTCTCTACTTGAAACAGTGTCAACTAATCTCCATATAGATGAAGAACGTTATATATCAGGGCGGCCAATCGTAAAAGGTTGGTTATCTTCGCCCTACGGTTTACGGAATGACCCTTTTAATGGTCGTAGAACAATGCATAAAGGTATTGATTTTGCGGGCACTGAAGGCGGCGATGTTATTGCAACTGCTGCAGGTGTAGTAACGTGGTCTGGAAATATGCTTGGATATGGTGGGTTAGTCGAAATTGATCATGGAAATGGTCTTCGAACCCGCTATGGACACAACAAATCTATGTCAGTAAACCTAGGTGACGTCGTTGCCAAAGGCGATAAAATTGCCAGTATGGGAAGCACAGGCCGTTCAACTGGTCCCCACGTGCATTACGAAGTTTTGCGAAACGGACAGCAAATAGATCCAAGAAAGTTCGTCTATCGCAAAGCGAGTTAATAACATTTTCGGTTAAGTCGCTCATTTGAGCTCAACCTACAAGAGATAAGTGATTAAGATGTTAGGCAAATTACTGACAAAAGTATTCGGCAGTCGTAACGACCGTACCTTGAAAGGTTTAGGTAAAGTTGTAACTAAAATTAATGCATTAGAAGCTGAATATGAAAAGCTGACAGATGAACAACTAAAAGCAAAAACAGACGAGTTCCGTCAGCGTATTGAAAATGGTGAAACCTTAGATGCGCTTATGGCAGAAGTATTTGCCACAGTGCGTGAAGCATCTAAACGTGTTTTCGAAATGCGCCACTTCGATGTGCAATTACTCGGTGGTATGGTACTTGATAGTAACCGCATCGCTGAAATGAGAACCGGTGAAGGTAAAACCTTAACCGCAACTCTGCCAGCATATTTAAATGGTATTACCGGTAAAGGCGTCCACGTCATTACCGTGAATGATTACCTTGCACGTCGTGATGCGGAAAATAACCGTCCATTATTTGAATTCCTAGGGCTTAGCGTTGGTATTAACGTGGCAGGCCTTGGTCAAGCAGAAAAGAAAGAAGCGTATAACTCTGATATTACCTACGGGACTAACAACGAGTTTGGTTTCGATTACCTGCGTGACAACATGGCGTTCTCTCCTCAAGAGCGAGTTCAACGTCCGCTGCATTACGCACTGATTGATGAAGTTGATTCAATCTTAATTGATGAAGCGCGTACACCATTGATTATCTCTGGTGCAGCAGAAAATAGCTCTGAGCTATATATCAAAGTAAACACCCTTATTCCTAACCTTATCGTTCAAGAGAAAGAAGATACAGAAGATGAGATTGGTGAAGGTGATTTCAGTATCGATGAAAAAGCCAAACAAGTTCATTTTACAGAGCGTGGCCAAGAAAAAGTTGAATTACTGTTAGTTGAGCTAGGTGTGCTCAATGAAGGTGATTCACTGTATTCAGCAGCTAACATCTCATTACTGCATCACGTAAATGCAGCATTAAGAGCGCATACCTTATTTGAACGTGATGTTGATTACATTGTTCAAGACGGTGAAGTGATTATTGTTGATGAACATACTGGCCGTACCATGCCAGGTCGTCGCTGGTCAGAAGGTTTACATCAAGCTGTTGAAGCAAAAGAAGCAGTCAACATTCAAAATGAAAACCAAACATTAGCGTCAATCACATTCCAGAACTACTTCCGTCAATATGAGAAGCTAGCAGGGATGACAGGTACAGCTGACACTGAAGCATTCGAGTTCCAACATATTTATGGACTTGATACCGTCGTGGTACCAACTAATAAGCCAATGGTACGTAATGATATGCCTGATTTGGTTTATCTTACAGCAACAGAAAAATACAATGCCATCATTGAAGACATTAAAGGTTGTCGCGAACGTGGTCAGCCTGTGCTTGTGGGTACGGTATCAATCGAGCAATCAGAATTATTAGCGACCTTATTAAAGCAAGCTAAGATCCCACATTCAGTATTGAACGCCAAGTTCCATGAAAAAGAAGCAGACATTGTTGCTCAAGCAGGTAGCGCTGGAGTAGTGACTATCGCAACTAACATGGCCGGTCGTGGTACCGATATCGTGTTAGGTGGCAACTGGAAAGTTGAAGTTGATGCATTAAAGGATCCAACTGAAGATCAAATCGCTCGCATTAAAGCAGAATGGCAAGTTCGTCATGATGCAGTTATTGCTTCGGGTGGTTTACATATTTTAGGCACCGAGCGTCACGAGTCACGTCGTATCGATAATCAGCTTCGTGGTCGTGCAGGCCGTCAAGGTGATGCGGGTTCATCGCGCTTTTATCTTTCAATGGAAGATAGCTTAATGCGTATCTTCGCATCTGAAAAAGTATCTGGCATGATGAAAAAACTGGGTATGGAAGAAGGCGAAGCCATCGAACATCCTTGGGTATCTCGTGCAATTGAAAATGCGCAACGTAAAGTAGAAGCGCGTAACTTCGATATTCGTAAGCAATTACTTGAATATGATGATGTCGCTAACGATCAACGCCAAGTTGTTTATTCTCAGCGCAATGAGTTAATGGACGCAGAAAGCATTGAAGACACCATTTCAAATATTGAACAAGATGTCGTTAGTGGTGTGATTGATCAATATATTCCACAGCAGTCTGTAGAAGAGTTGTGGGACGTACCAGGTCTAGAGCAGCGTCTTGCCCAAGAGTTTGGTCTTCAACTAACCATTCAACAATGGTTAGATACAGAAGATGACCTTCACGAAGAAACTTTACGTGAGCGTATTGTATCAAGCTGGAGCGAAGCATATAAAGCTAAAGAGCAGATGGTTGGTGAGCAAGTGCTACGTCAGTTCGAAAAAGCAGTCATGCTACAAACATTAGATGGTCTGTGGAAAGAGCATTTAGCAGCAATGGATCACTTGCGCCAAGGTATTCATTTACGTGGTTACGCACAAAAGAATCCAAAGCAAGAGTATAAACGTGAATCATTTGAGTTATTCCAACAAATGTTGGAGTCACTAAAACACGATGTCATCAGTGTACTCTCTAAGGTACAGGTTCAAGCACAATCAGATGTTGATGATATGGAGCAGCGTCGTCGTGACGAAGAAGCCAAGATCCAACGCGAATACCAGCATGCAGCATCAGAATCGCTAACAGAGAATAAAGAAGCTGAAGCAGCAACGCCAAGAACTGTGATTAGAGACGGTGAGAAAGTTGGCCGTAATGACCCTTGTCCATGTGGCTCAGGTAAGAAGTACAAGCAGTGTCACGGTAAACTGACCTAAAACACCGCAATATTTAATAATTTAAAAGGCAGCTATTTTTAGCTGCCTTTTTTGTACCTAATAAATAGTATAAAAAACAGTCGCCTCAAGTGTTTTTGTGGATAACACTGGGGGTAAAATCTGGGTAACGTGTGATTAATAAAAAAGATCGCAAATAATGCGAAAAACTTTTAAAAAGCCCTTGCACCAAT